>CAUJIL010000097.1 GCA_963204845.1 Pseudomonadota bacterium
CGTGCGCGTGCCACTGGGAGACGGTGATGCCGGCGAGTTGCAGCGGGTGCCAGCCCTGCCACACTGCCGTCCACAACCCCATCGACAGCATCGCGAACAGCGCCGCACCGAGGAAGAAGGCGCGAAAACCCATGTTGAACAACGCGATCATCCGAGCCCTCCGTCCGCTGCAGATCCGGTGGCCGGCGCTTCAGAGCGCCAGCGTCACGCGTGCCGAGACGCTGCGCCCGGGCGCCAGCAGATTCTCGGCCGACGTCGAATAGCGCTCGTCGTTCAGGTTTTCGAGTTCCATCACGAGGCTGAACTGCTGGCGTGCGCCGAACTGCAGGCCACCGCTGAGGTTCAGGGTCAGCCACGCGTCGTCGCCCTGCAGCATCGGCGCGCCGGTGCTCGACGGTTCCTCGCGCTTCGAGCGCGTCTCGCCGCGCAACGCAAGGTCGACCCAGCCGTCCAGCGCCGCGGCAAACGCGGGCTCCCAGACCACGCCCAGCGAGCCGCTCAGTTCGGGCACGCCGGTGTCCGTCGTCGTGAAGGTCTCGTAGCGGTTCTCGCGCTCCATCCAGGTGAGGCTGGCGTAGGGGCGCCAGTGTTGCGTGCCCTCGGCGCGGCTGGCGTACAGTTCGACGCCCTGCGCCTCGGATTCGCCGATGTTCACGTAGCGCTTGTCGCGGCTCGTGATGCAGCCGTCGGTCGGGGCGCAGAACACGTGATCGATGTAATCCTCCGATTCGCTGCGGAACACGCCGGCGTCGAATACCCAGTCGAGCGCGCGCACGCGCACCCCGGCTTCCCACGACAGCGCGGTTTCCGGTTTCAGATCCGGGTTCGGGTTCACGTAGCGTGATGCCGCATAGGCGCCGATCGCGAACTGCAGCAGCGAGGGGTACACGTAGCCCTGCGCGACGTTGGCGCGCAGCACGACGTTGTCGCTCAGTTCGTGGCTGAGCCCGAGGTTGGCGATCAGGTGCGAGTCGTCGTTCCCGCCGGGAGCCAACCCGGCGCGGTTGGTCTCGTCCAGGCTGCCCTCGACGCGGTACTGGCGCGCGCCGATCGTCAGCGTGCTGCGCTCGCCGATGTGCCACTCGTCCTGCACGAACAGCGCGAGCGTCTCGATCGCCGCCTCGTCGCGGATGTCCTCGGGGCGTCCGGTGACGCCGTTGGTGACGATGTCCACGTGGCGATCCTGCGTGACGCGTTCCTCGCTGTACTGGATACCGCTCACGATGTAGTGGTCGTGCGCCGGGATCCAGTCGAACTGCACCACCACGTCGTCCATTTCCAGTTCCGCGTCGCTGTAGACGCTGCGATCCGTCGCGAGGGGCCGCGGCCCGGGCACGAAGGTGCTGCTGAAGGTGTCGAACTGGCGATCGTTCGAGGCCCGGTTCGCGTGCAGTTTGACCAGCGGAAGGAAGTCGGCCACGTCACTCCACTGGTAGCTGAGGCCGATCTTCTCGCGGTCGCGCTGCGGCACGTCGATGCGGAAATCGGTGAGCGGGAAGGCCGTTCGCTGCTCTTCCTCGACGAACACATCGGTGGCCGACTCGTAGCGGTCGTACAGCAGTTCGAGGCGGTGCGCACCGAAGTCGCGTCCGATCCAGGCGTAGACGCTGTTGTTGTCGAAGGCGGTGTTCCCGATCTCGCCGTCGGGAGTGTCGCGTTCGTCGTGATCGCTGTCGGAGACGGCCAGGCGGTAACCGAGGCCCTGGAGGTCGCCGAACACGCTGGCGAAGCGCTCGCGCCCGTCGGTGGCGGAATTCCAGCCCGAACTCGCCTCGAACTGCAGTGGCTCGGTGCCGCCCTTGCGGGTGATGAAATTGACCACGCCGCTCAGCGCGCGCGGACCGTACAGCACCGAGCCGGAACCGCGCACCACCTCGATGCGCTCGACCAGCAGCGGGTTCAGGCTGAGCGGCGTGCCGTACTCCCAGTGGTCCGTGATCTCCTGGCCGTCGAGCAGGATCGCGGTGCGCCGTGACTCCTCGCCGCGGATGCGCACGCGCTTCAGTCCGGGCTGGCCGCCGTCCGTGACCTGCAGCCCGGGCAGACCGCGCATCGCGTCGGCCAGCCCGTAGGCAGTGTTGCGGCGCAACTGTTCGTGGTCGATCACGCTGACGGTCTCGCTCGCTTCCATGACGATGCGCGGCACCCGGCGCGCGGTCACCACGACCTCCTCGAGCATCGCCTTCGCGCCGGCCTCCGGCGCCGACCACGCGGGGGCGGCGAGCGAGCAGGCGCCGATCGCGACGGCGAGTGTGGTGTTCAGCGTTCGCATGCGAGAGAGCTCCTCAGTCGTGCCATCAGGCCGGCTCCGGCGTCGCCGTGCGCGTCGGCGATCACGCGGCGGGCGCCGGCATAGTCCGGGCACGACGCGGCGTCGGGCGTGCCCGGGGTGTTGTGGATCGCGGCGCACAGGGTCAGCGCGTCGCGCCAGCGGGCGAGTTCGGACGCCGTCGCCGCCGAACGTCCACCGTGCAGCAGTTCCTGCCGCAAACCAGCGCAGTCCACGCCCCAGTGGGTTTCGCGCTGTGCGCGTGTCACTGGCGGGCGCTCGTTGACCGCATCGTCACCGGCGGCCGCGAACGTCGGTTCGCCGAGTGCCGGCAGCACGACGAGGCACGCGACGATGGATCGGTGCAGGCAAGGACGAACGGCCAAGAGGCAATCCCCGGAGCATCGGGTCAGGCTGTCAATGATCCGCCGTGCTGCCCTGCCGATCCAGTTTCGGGTGCGCGAACAATGACGCAAATCATTCTCTTGCGGCACCAGGGGTGGCATGGTTGGCCGGCCGCTGGAATTTGTATGGCTGATCGGCAATCCGTGGCGAGCGCGAAGTGGCTTATCATTTGCCGCATTCGGGACACCGGTCACGGGCGCGCAATGGGTGCAACGCTCGAGCCGGTCGCAGGAGATCCACCGCCATCATGAGCGCCTCGCATCGCGTGCTGACCCGTTTGCTGGGTGTGCTGGTGGCTGTCGTCCTGCTGTGCTCCTGCGCCGTGGCGGGGCCGGTCTGGCGCCTCGAAGCGCTGGACGTGGAGACGGTCCGCAAGGTGTTTCCGCAGGCTGAACGCGTCGGCGATACGCTCGAGGCCGTGCGGGCGCGGGCCGTTTATGCGGACGGGCAGCTGCAGGGCTGGGTGTTCCTGAGCGACGAGATCTTTCCGGTGCCGGCGTATTCGGGCAAACCGATTTCGGTGCTGGTCGGGCTGCGGCCGGACGCGACCATCGCCGCGGCGACGATCGTCGCCCACGAGGAACCGATCCTCGTGATCGGCGTCAAGGACGCGGATCTGCAAGGCTTCCTTTCCCAGTACGCGGGAATTGCCGCGAAGGACCGCGTGCGGGTGGGCGCCGACGATGGCGAGGGTTATCACGGCATCGACGCGATCAGCGGCGCGACGATCACGGTGATGGTGCTGAACCAGAGCCTGATGCGCTCGGCTCAGGAGGTGGCGGCTGCGCTCGGTCTGCCGCGCGCGGCGCACGAGTTCGCACACGACGAGCACGAAGAACACGAGTGGCGGGAAGGACACGAAGGGCATGAGGTGGCCGCGCGTCGGCCCGCCCCCCGGCGAACCGGCGGATTGCCCGCGGCCCCGCTGGCGCAATCGCCCGGTGAAGAACCCGAGTGGATGCAGTTGTGGCAGGACCGCTGGCTGCGCATCGCGGTGCTGCTGGCGGCGCTCG
>CAUJIL010000098.1 GCA_963204845.1 Pseudomonadota bacterium
ACGCCGGCATCGCCAGCGAGTGTTTCCTGGCCGTGCAGGCGCGTGGCGTGACGCGCCCACTGGACTTCGATCGCCGCGTGCGCGCGGTGGCGGCGTTCGCGGCGCGGCCGGAAGCCGCTGCGCTCGCGGCGGCCAACAAGCGGGTCGCGAACATCCTCGCCAGGCAGGCGCCCAGCGAGATCCCCGCCCAGATCGACACGGCGCTGCTCGGCGAGGCCGCCGAGGCGGCGCTGGCCGCGGAACTCGATCGTTGCATCGCGACGATCGCCGTACCGCTGGGACGCGGCGATTACGCCGGCGTGCTCGGCGAGCTCGCGGCGCTGCGCGCCCCGGTCGATGCGTTCTTCGAGCAGGTGCTGGTCAACTGCGAGGACGCGCGCCTGCGCGCGAACCGCTACGCCTTGCTGGCGCGACTGCGCGCGGCATTCCTCGGCGTCGCCGACATTTCGGCGCTGGCGGTTGCGGCATGAAATTCGTGATCCTCGATCGCGACGGCGTGATCAACGTCGACTCGCCCGATTACATCAGGACGCCCGAGCAGTGGCAGCCGATCCCGGGCAGCATCGCGGCGATCGCGGCGCTGTCGCGCGCGGGTTTCGAGATCATCGTCGCGACCAACCAGTCGGGGCTGGGGCGCGGGCTGTTCGGGCTCGACGAACTCGAGGCGATGCACCGCAAACTGTGCGCGGCGGTCGAGGATCGCGGTGGACGCATCGGTGGCATCTTCTATTGCCCGCACCGGCCTGAGGAAGGTTGTGCGTGCCGCAAGCCCGCGACCGGGCTGCTCGACGCCGCCGAGCGGGAGTACGGCTGTTCGCTTGCCGGCAGCGTGCTGGTCGGCGACTCGATGAGGGACATCGAACTGGCGCGCGCGAAAGCCTGCATGCCGGTGCTGGTGCTGACCGGCAGCGGGATCGAGACCAGCAGCCGGCTCGGGGCGCAGGACACCGACGTGCGCGTATTCAACGATCTGGCCGCTGCGGCGGTCACGATCCTGCACGAAGGCTGAAGCGCTCATGCACGCTTCGTTGCTGTTTCTGCGCTCACTGGTCTTCTACGCCGTGTACGGCGTTTCGGTGGTCGTCTGGGGCGCGTTCATGCTGCTGGCCGCACCGATGCTCGACTATCCGGCGCGCTATCGGCTGCTGATGGTGTGGAACCGCTTCGCGATCCGCTGGATCGCGCTCGCCTGCGGCGTGCGTTATCGCATCGAGGGGCTGCCGAACCTCCCATCGCACGGTTGCGTCGTGATCGCGAACCACCAGAGCAGCTGGGAGACGATCTTCCTCGCGACGCTGTTCCCGCAACTGTGCATCCTGCTCAAGCGCGAGCTGCTGCGGATTCCGTTTTTCGGCTGGGCGCTGGGAATGCTGCGCCCGATCGCCATCGATCGCGGCAACCCGCGCGCCGCACTGAAGCAGGTGGTCGAGGAAGGCGCCGAACGCCTCGCGAGCGACTGCAGTGTGCTGATTTTTCCCGAGGGCACGCGGGTCGATGCCGGCGCGCCATTGCGCTTCTCGCGCAGCGCCGCCCAGCTCGCGATCCGCGCCGGCGTCGAGATCGTCTGCGTGGCGCACGATGCCGGCAAATGCTGGCCGGCACGGCGGTTCCTGAAGATACCGGGTGAGATCAACGTCGCGATCAGCGCACCGATGCCGAGCACGGGCAGCGATGCCGGCAACCTGACGCGCCAGGCGCAGGACTGGATCCAGCAGCGTCTGGACGAATTCGCGGAGCGCGGCTGAAACCTAACACGCGTGGTGCAAGGTGCGACCGGGGCGTGGCCAACGCAACGCGAGCACGCTTCCCGCCAGCCCACACGTGATATATGCCGTACGCAGATCCGCGCCACCGAAGCAGATGTTCGACGTGAGCGGATCCGGAACGTCGATGTACTCCACCGTCGATCCGTCCGCGGCGATCACCATGATGCCGCCGGTTCCCGCGGTCGCCACGCAGACGTTGCCGGCGCCGTCGACGGCGAGACTGTCCGGGTAACGGCCCGCAGCGGCTCGTGCAAGCAGCGTTTCGCTGCCGGGCAGCACGCTGCCGGGCCTCGTCAACTCGAAACGCAGGATGTTGCCGGTGTAGGTTTCGGCGACATACAGGAAGCGTTCGTCCGGTGACAGCCCGATGCCGTTCGGACTGTCCAGCGGCGAAATCACTTCGGTTATTGCGCTTCCGTCGGCGCGCGCGTAGCACACCGATCCGCGATCGCGGACCCGTGCCTGCACCTTGCCGTAGTCGGTGAACCAGAAACCGCCGTGCGCATCGAATACCAGGTCGTTCGGGGCCCGCAGCACGTTGCCATCGACCTCGGTGTACAGCGTCGTCACGGCGCCCGTGCGCGGATCCACCCGCTGGATCGAACCTGACCTGGCGTCGGGTGGCGCCTCGGCAATCGGCACGCGCTGCCCATCGCGTTCGATCCACGCCGAGCCGCCGTTGTTGCACACATAGATGCACCCCTGCGGCCCTGGCGCCGCACCGTTCGGGCCGCCGCCGGTGTGGGCGACAAGGTGTGCGCTGCCATCGGGTTCGATTCGGCTCAGGCGGCCACCGAGGATTTCGACCACGAGCAA
>CAUJIL010000099.1 GCA_963204845.1 Pseudomonadota bacterium
ATGTTCGGCCACAGGCCGAACCTACGGGACATGTTCGGCCACAGGCCGAACCTACGTTGCGCGGGAGGGAACACCGATGGCGAACCACGCGCGCACCCGCTGCGACAGCGCGTGCAGATAGGTCTGGATCACCGGCACCACCACCAGCGTGAGCAGCGCCGAGGTGATCACGCCGCCGATCACCGCGCGCGCCATCGGCGCGTTGATGTCGCCGCCGCTGCCGGCACCGATGGCCATCGGCAGCATGCCGAAGATCATCGCCAGCGTGGTCATCAGGATCGGGCGCAGCCGCACCTGCCCGGCGGCGAGCACCGCCTCGCGCAGCGGCTGCCCCGCGCGCAGTCCCTGGTTCGTGAAATCGACCAGCAGGATCGCGTTCTTGGTCACCAGTCCCATCAGCAGGATCATGCCTATCGTCGAGAACAGGTTCAGCGTGCTGCCGGTCAGCAGCAGCGCGGCGAACGCCCCGACGAAGGACAGCGGCAGCGAGGCCATGATCGCCAGCGGCTGCACGAAGCTCGCGAACTGCGAGGCGAGGATGAAGTAGATGAACAGCACCGCCAGACCCATCGCGGCCAGCGCCGCGCTGAACGTCTGCGTCATCATCTCCTGCTGGCCGCCGATGTCGAAGCGGTATCCCGGCGGCAGCGTGGTCCGGGCCATCAGGCGCTGCACATCCGACCCCACGTCGCCGGCCGGACGGCCGTCGGCGCGCGCGTACAGCGAGACGCGGCGCTCGAGGTTCAACCGCTTGATCTGCATCGGGCCGCTGGTCTCGCGGAACTCCGCGACCTGGCGCAGCGGGACCAGCAGCGGCAGGCCGGCGGCGTCCAGCCGCGAGCTTGCCAGATGCAGTTCGCCGAGGTCGGCGGCGGCGTCGCGAGCGCCCTGCGGCAACTGCACCACGACCGCGTAATCCTGCCCGTCGGCCGCCAGCCAGCGCCCGATCTCGTCACCGGCGATCAGCGGCCGCAGCGTCGCGCCGATGCGCTCGACGGTGAGCCCCAGATCGCTGGCGAGTTCGCGGCGCACCGTGATACCCACGGTCGGACTGGCGCCGCTCTCGCTGCTCTCGAGGTCCGCGATGCCGGGCACCTCGGCGATACGCGCCATCAGCGCCTCGCTGAGCTCGCGCAGCCGGCCGGTGTCGGGACCGACGATCGAGACGAAGATCGTGTCGTTGAAACCCATCTGCAGCTCGATGCCCGCCACCCGCGCAAGGCGCTCGCGAAGCGCGCTCTCGATTTCCTGCTGCGAGCGGCGGCCAGTCGCCTCACGATCGGTGAGGCGCAGGTTCAGCCGCGCGTGGTTACGGCCCTCGAAGGTTCCCACCTGGGTGTCGATCAGCGCGATCTCGGGGAATTCGTCGAGCGCCTGCTCGACCTGCCGCGTCTTGGCATCGGTGTACTCCAGGCTGGAGCCGACCGGCACCTTCAGGCGCAGCGAGATGAAACCCTCGTCGTTCGCGGGGAAGAACTCGGTGCCAATCGCCGGCACCAGCAGCAGGCTGCCGGCGAACACCGCCGCCGCGGACCACAGCACGATGCCGCGGTTGCTCAGCGTGCCCAACGCCCGCCAGTCGCGCCGCAGCAGCGCGTGCACGATGCCGAACACCGGCAGCCACACGCGGCGACGCCCGTCGCGCAGCGCCCACTTCCGCACCCGCGCGTAGCCGCGGTGCAGCGTCTCCACGCCCGCCTCCACGCGCGCCAGCAGCCGCCCCAGCCACGGCAGCCGCCGCCAGTGCCGCTCGGCGGGTTCATGCCAGACCGAGGAGAGCATCGGATCGAGCGTGAAGGCGACGAACAGCGAGACCAGCACGGCCACCGCGATCGTGATGCCGAACTGGAAGAAGTACCGTCCGATGAACCCGCCCATAAACGCGACCGGCACGAACACCGCGAGGATCGCGAACGTGGTCGCGGTCACGGCGAGCCCGATCTCCGCGGTGCCCTCGCGCGCCGCGTCGCGGTGGTTCTTGCCCATGGCGAGGTGGCGCACGATGTTCTCGCGCACCACGATCGCATCGTCGATCAGCAGCCCGATGCACAGGCTGAGCGCCATCAGCGTGATGAAGTTCAGCGTGAACCCGCACGCGTAGAGCACGATGAACGTCGCGATCACCGAGATCGGCAGCGTGACACCGGTGATCACGGTCGAGCGCCACGAATGCAGGAACAGGAACACGATGAGCACGGTCAGCGCGGCGCCCTCGACGATCGTCTCGCGCACGCGATCGAGCTGCGCCTCGATCTGCTCGGCGTTCGACTGCACGGTCACGAAGCGCACGTCCGGCGGCAGCCGGCCGGTGAGCTCGCGCACCGCCTCCTGCACGCCGTGGCCCACCTCGACGACGTTCGAGCCCTGCACCTTGAAGATGTTCAGGCTGAGCGAGGGCTTGCCGTCGAGGCGCGCGATCGAGTCCGGTTCGGCCTCGCCGTCGAGGACCTCGGCGACCTGGTCGAGGTGGATCGGCAACCCGCCCTGCTGCAGGTACTGCGCCGAGCCGCGCGTCGCGACCACGATGCGCCCGAAGCCCGCCGGGTCCGGGATACGACCCTCCACACGCACCAGCTGCTCGCGGTTGCCGTGGCGTATCGAGCCGGCCGGCAGGTCGCGATTGGCCGCGCGCACGGCCGCTATGACCTCGTCAACGCCGACGCCGTGCGCGCGCAGCCGCTCGGGCTGCAGCTGGATGCGGATCTGGCGCTCGACGGCGCCGTTGACGACCACGCTGCCCACGCCGGGCACGGCCTGCAGCCGCTTCACCACGGTCTGTTCGGCCAGCGTCGAGAGCTCGCGCAGCGAGCGCGTGTCGGAATACAGCGCCAGGTTCACCACCGGCTGCGCGTTGTCCTGCTCGTTGGTGCGCGAGACCAGCGGCTCGTCGATCTCGCGCGGCAGTTGCGGGCGCAACTGCGCGATCTTGTCGCGCACCTCCTGCGTCGCCTCCGCCATGTCGGTGTCGAGGCGCATCTCGGTCTGGATATAGCCGATGCCCTCGCGCGCGGTGCTGTAGATCCGTGCGATGCCGTCGACGCTGTTGATCGCGTTCTCGATCGGTTTCAGCACATCGTTCTCGATCGCCTCGGGCGAGGCGCCGGGGTAGCCGACCATCACCGAGACGAACGGGGTCTCGACGTCCGGCATCTGCTCCACCGGCAGGCGCTGGTACGACACCGTCCCGAGCACCAGCAGCGCGAGCATGACCATGGTCGCGAATACCGGCTGGGCGATGCTGAGGCGGGTGATCCACATGGTGGCGTCCTCTGTTCAGCGCGCGTTGGCCGGACCGGCCCCGCCCGCGGGCGAGCCGGCGTCCGGGGTCGCTGCGAGCCTGACCGGCGTCCCCTCCTGCAACGCCTCCAGCGGCACGGCGAGCAGCACCGCGCCCGCTTGCAGCCCCGCGCGCACCTCGACCGCACCATCGTCGCCGCGTGCCGCGCCCAGCTCGAGTCGCCGGCGCACCAGCGCACCGGCTTCCACCACCCACGCGAAATCCTCGCCGGCCTCGTGGTGCAGCGCCGCCGCGGGCACGGCCACCACCGGCGCGCTGCGCTCGATCACGAGCTCGCCCTCGGCGAACATGCCCCCGCGCAGCGCGCCGTCGGCGTTGCCCAGCGCGAGGTACAGCATGACCTGCCGCGAGCCCTGCTCGGTGACCGGATTGATGCGCTCGACGCGTGCCTCGAACACGCGCTCGCCGAAGCCGTCGACGCGTACCCGGGCGCCTTGCCCGACTGCGATCACGGGCAGTTCGGCGGCAGGCGCCGCGGCGCGCAGCTCGAGGCGCGACAGATCGACCAGCGCCAGCAGCGGGGTGTCGATCGCGACCTTCTCGCCGGGCTCGACGAAGCGGCGTGCGACCACGCCGGCAATCGGCGCGCGCACCACCGCGTCCTCGAGACCGATCGTGGCGAGGCGGAGCTGCGCAGTGGCGAGCTCGACTTCGGCGGTGGCCGCGTCGTGCGTGGCGCGCGCGGTGTCGAGCACGTGCTGGGCGATCACGTTCTTCGCGCGCAGGCGCGCGGTCTGCTCGAGTTCCAGCGCCGCGATTCCGAGCTGCGCGCGCGCGCGTGCGAGCTCCGCGCGGCGGCTGGCGACCAGCGCCTCCTGCGCGCGGGTGTCGATGCGCGCGAGCACCTCGCCGGCCGCCACCGCCTCGCCCTCGCGCCGCGTGAGCTCGAGCACCTCGCCGGACACGCGGGCGACCACCTGGCTCTGCACCAGCGGGTGCAGCGTGCCGGAGAGCGGCAGGCGCCGGCTGAGCGCGCGCTGCCCGGCGATCACCACGTCGCGCGCCGCCAGATCGAGCGTTGCGGCGCGGGCACCGACGGCGCCGTCCGGGGCAGCCGGCGCGGGCGCATCGCCCGCGGCGACACGCCACAGCACCACCGCGACGCCGAACAGCGCCAGTGCGACGACTACGCGCATCGGGGTGAGCAATCCAGCCAGTGCGGCCATCACAGGTCCTCCGTCGACGACGGGTCGCGCGACCGCGCGCGCCCCGGTTTCCACGGTGAGCAGACTAGGGCATACGGAGTGGCCGCGGGGGCGGATCGCACGCCGCGTGCGCCGAAGCGCAAGCGGCGTGCGACGAACGGCGGATCAGGCGGTGGGAACGATCGTGAAGCCGTCGACGATCGGACGCAGCGTCGCGAAATGCGGCGACAGCGTGGCGTCGAGCTGGTCGACGGTCCAGCGGTCGTCGTTCTCGAACACCTTGCCGAACTTCGGACCCTCGATGATCGTGACCTGCGTGCCCCAGACCACGAACACGTAGCCCGAGATGCGCTGCGCGCGCGGCGAGGCCAGGTAACCCACGAACGGACCCACGTTCACCGGGTCGAAGTGGTCGAAACCTTCCTCGGGTTTCTGGAACATCGCGGCCGTGCCGCCGCCCATCGTCATGTCGGTGCGCGCGCGCGGCATGATCACGTTCGCCGTGACGCCGTACTTGATCAGCGCCTGTGCCGCGCCCATGGTCATGGCGACGATGCCGGCCTTCGCGGCGGCGTAGTTCGGCTGCCCCACCGAGCCGAACAGGAAGGCCTCGGACGAGGTGCTGATCAGGCGCCCGTAGACAGTGCCGCCGGTGGTCTTGGCCTTCTCGCGCCAGTACGCCGCGGCGTGGCGCATGTTCACGAAGTGGCCCTTCAGGTGCACGCGCACCACCGAGTCGAATTCGTCCTCGGTCATCGAGAACAGCATCTTGTCGCGGCAGAAGCCGGCATTGTTGACCACGATGTTGACGTCGCCGAAGGTCTCGATCGCGGTCTTGAACAGCGCCTCGGAGTCGTTCCAGTCGGCGCAGTCGCCGTAGACCGTGATCGCCTCGCCGCCGAAGGCGCGGATCTCCTCGCGTGCGCTCTCGGCGGCTTCACGCGCCGCCGGCAGGCCGATCTCGTTGATCACCACCCGCGCGCCCTGGCGCGCCAGCTGGATCGCCTCGACGCGGCCCAGGCCACGGCCCGCGCCGGTGACGATCGCGACTTTTCCGGACAGTTCGCTCATGTTCGGCTCCTTCTCAGTTCAGGCGTTCGATGATCGTGCCGGTGCCGATCGAGGCGCCGCAGCACATCGTGACCAGCGCGATCGACTTGTCGGTGCGCTCGAGTTCGTGCAGCGCGCTGGTGATCAGCCGCGCGCCGGTGGATCCGACCGGATGGCCCAGCGCGATCGCGCCGCCGTTGGGGTTCACCTTCGCCATATCGGGCTTGAACACGCTGGCCCACGACAGCACGACGGCCGCGAAGGCCTCGTTGATCTCCACCAGATCGATATCGTTCATCTTCATGCCGGTCTTGCGGAACACCGCGTTGGTGGCATCGATCGGACCGTCGAGGTGGTAGTACGGATCGGTGCCGACGGTGACGCCGGTGACGATGCGCGCACGCGGCTTCAGGCCGCGACGCTCGGCTTCCTCGCGGCTCATCCACAGCACCGCGGCCGCGCCATCGGAAACCTGCGACGAGTTGCCGGCGGTGTGGATGCCGTCTTCCTTGACCGGCTTCAGCGCCGCGAGTCCTTCCGCGGTGGTCGGGCGCACGCCCTGGTCGCGCGTCACGAGGCGCGTCTGGCCGGTCGGCTTGCCGTCCTCACCGAGCACCGGCGCCTCGACCTTGATCACCTCGCGGTCGTAGTGGCCCGCCGCCCACGCGGCGGCCGCACGACGCTGCGATTCGAGCGCGAAGGCATCGACGTCCGCGCGCGTCAGCCCGCGGTTCCTGGCAATGCGTTCAACCGAGCCGAACTGGTCCGGCGTGCCATCCCATGGCCAGTTCGGCGGCTGGAAGTAACCGGGTCCGTTGTA
Source organism: Pseudomonadota bacterium (assembly GCA_963204845.1). Taxonomy (GTDB): domain Bacteria; phylum Pseudomonadota; class Gammaproteobacteria; order Pseudomonadales; family UBA5518; genus UBA5518. The sequence goes on from CAUJIL010000099.1 coordinate 6,314, forward strand.
GACGTTGGCCCCGAGGCCGACGTGACTCATGACCTCGGCGCCGCACGCGATGCCGATGTCGATCTGCCCGGCGGTGATCAGCGCGGAGATCAGGTGGTTCGCCTGCTGCGCCGAGCCACACTGGGTGTCGATCGTGGTCGCGCCCGGAACGTAGCTGGTACCCATCGACAGCCAGGCGTTGCGGCACAGGTTGCCGGCCTGCTCGCCGGCCTGCGTCACGCAGCCGCCGATCAGCTGGTCGATTTCCTCGGGCTTGACCCCGGCCTTGTCGATCACGGCGCGCTGCACCAGCGCCAGCAGGTGCGCCGGATGGATTCCGGACAGCTCACCGACCACCATCTTGCCACGCCCAATGGGCGTGCGCAGTGCTTCCACGATCACGGCTTCACGCATCGTCGACTCCTCGTTCCTGGATAAATGAACCGGCGGCTCGTGGCCGCACGGCAGCGGGAAACCCCGCGGGGTTTCGCGTCAGGGCGCTGATTGTGGGGTCTGGCGCCGTCAATGCAATGACAATACGCTTCGCCCCCGGCTGACATCTGCACTCAGGCGGCCAGGGTATGGGACGCGGCCCGGACGGTCGCTATCATAGCGCGCCTCGACACCTTCGCTAAACCATCGCGACACAGGAGCAGCCGATGAAACAGTACCGATTCGACGACGTTGAGGCCCTGCAGGAACTCGTTTCGCCGGACTTCGGCGCCTGGAGCGCCGAACTCGAGATCACGCAGGAGCTGATCGACCGCTTCGCCGATCTGTCGGGCGACGATTACTGGATCCACACCGATCCCGAGCGCTGCAAGACGCAAAGCCCCTTCGGCACCACGATCGCGCACGGTTTCCTGACGCTCGCGCTGCTGCCGAAGATGAAGCAGCAACCCACCTACGAACTGACCGGCTACAACAATATCCTGAACTACGGCTCCGACAAGCTGCGCTTCACCGGCGCGGTGCCGGTGGGCAGCCGCATCCACTCGCGCAGCCGCGTCAAATCGGTCGAGCGCCTGCCCAAGGGCACGCGGCTGACGATCGAGACCAACGTGCACGTGGTAGGCCAGGAGCGCCCGGCGCTGGTCTACGAACTGGTCGCGATCTACATGTGATTACAGGCTTCGCTCAGGCGCCCCGGCGCCTGGGCTGCCACTCCGGGACCAGGTTCAGCTTCAGGCACTGCGGCTGTGCCGCCACCGTCTGCCCGTTCAGTTCGCGCGCCTCCGGCGCCGTCGCCAGCCACGCGACCACCGACGCCGGCACCGACATCGGCGCGCCGCCACCGTCGGCGAACTGCGAGAATGCCTCGCGGTCGGCGCGCATTTCCATCGCCTCGGTGATGACCAGGCCCGGCTCCATGTTGAAAAACTGCAGCGGCGTGTCCGCGTACTCGACCTTCAGCACGCCGACCATGCGGATCAGCGCGGCCTTCGACGCCGAGTACGCGAAACCCCAGCCGCCCCGCCCGGCCGGCGCCGGCGGATCCATCATCGCCGCCGCCGATACCACGTTGACGACGGTGCCGGAACCGGCCTCGATCATGCGCGGCACCACGCGCTGGATCGCGTGCACGTTCGCGAACACGTTGCCGAGGAACATGTCGTGGAACTGCTGCTCGGTGAGGTCCCTGATCCCCGACATCACG
>CAUJIL010000100.1 GCA_963204845.1 Pseudomonadota bacterium
CATTTGTCCGCGTAGGTTCGGCCTGTGGCCGAACACACAATGTCCGGGCACCGCCCGGACCTACGCGAACCCGTTCCGCCGATGCCCCAACCCACCCGGTGCATGCCCGAACCCGCCCGGCGCACGTTCAACCCGCGGCCGAATCCGTCCGGTGCACGTTCGATCCACGCCCGGCGATGTCCGATGCGCATTCGCCCGGAACCTCCACGGTAGGTTCGGCCTGTGGCCGAACACACAATGTCCGGGCACAGCCCGGACCTACGACCAAGCATGTCCGCGTACGACCAAGCATGCCCGCGTACGACCGAGCATGTCCGCGTACGACCAAGCATGTCCGCGTACGACCGGACACGCGCCGCGGATATCAGCCGCGGTAGCTGCCGTCGAGGATGGCGCGCCACCATGGTTCGTTGGCGAGGTACCACGCCAGCGTCTTGCGGATGCCGGTCTCGAAACTCTCGACCGGCGCATAGCCGAGCTCGCGCGTGATCTTGCCGGCGTCGATCGCGTAGCGGCGGTCGTGCCCCGGGCGGTCACGCACGAAGGTGATCAGCGAGCGGCTGGCCGCGGCGCGCGCCGGGGCGGCCGACGGGAAGCGCGCCGCGAGCGCAGTGTCGGCGGCGAAGAACTCGTCGACCAGGTCGCACAGCAGGTTGACGATGTCGATGTTCGCCCACTCGTTGTTGCCGCCGATGTTGTAGGTCTCGCCCACCACGCCGCGCTCGAGCACGCGCTCGATGCCGCGGCAGTGATCCTCAACGTAGAGCCAGTCGCGCACATTGCGCCCGTCGCCGTAGACCGGCAGTTCGCGGCCCTGCAGCAGGTTCACGATGCACAGCGGGATCAGCTTCTCCGGGAAATGCCACGGGCCGTAGTTGTTCGAGCAGTTGCTGGTCGTGACCTGCAGCCCGTAGGTGTGCAGGTACGCGCGCACCAGGTGGTCGGAGGCCGCCTTGCTGGCCGAGTAGGGCGAATTGGGCGCGTAGGCCAGCGTCTCGGTGAATGCCGGGTCGGCGGGGCCGAGCGAACCGAAGACCTCGTCGGTCGAGACGTGATGGAAGCGGTGCGGCACCAGCGCTGCGCCGCCGAGCCACACCTCGCGGGCGGCCTTCAGCAGGCTGTGCGTGCCCACCACGTTGGTGGCAATGAACGCGTCCGGGCCGTCGATCGAACGGTCGACGTGGCTCTCGGCCGCGAAGTGCACGATGGTGTCGAGCGCCTCCTCGCGCAGCAGCGCCGCGACCCGCGCGGTGTCGGCGATGTCGGCGTGCACGAAGCGGAACCGCGGCGACGCCTCGAGTGCGCCGAGGTTCGCGCGGTTGCCGGCGTAGGTCAGCGCATCGTAGGCGACGATGCGGTCCGCGGGATGGGTGGCGTGCCAGTAGTGGCAGAAGTTCGCGCCGATGAATCCGGCCGCGCCGGTGACCAGCAGTCTGCGTGTCATGGTGTTTCCGTCGTCGATTGGGAGGCGAGGTCGTCGAGCATCGCGCGCAGCGCGGCGCGCCAGTGCAGGCGCGGGGCGTCGAGCGCCGCGAGCGTCGCGGTCTTGTCGAGCACGGTGTAGGCGGGGCGCTTCGCCGGCGTGGGGTAGTCCTCGGTGCGGATCGGCTCCACCGCGACCGGGCGCGCCAGCACTCCGCGCGCGAGCGCTTCTTCATGGATCGCCACCGCGAAGTCGTACCAGCTGGCGACGCCGAGATCGGTCCAGTGCAGGATGCCGCCCACGGAACGGTTCAGCGCCACTTCCCACAACGCGCCGGCGAGCAATCCGGCCCAGGTCGGCGTACCGACCTGGTCGGCGACCACGCCGATGCGTTCGCGCTCGCGCATCAGGCGCAGCATCGTCTTCACGAAGTTGTTGCCGTGCGCCGAGTGGACCCAGGCGGTGCGCACGATCACGGCCTCGCCGGCGCTTTCCTCGCGCACGCGCTGCTCGCCGGCGAGCTTGCTGGCGCCGTAGGCGCCGGTCGGGGCGGGGGCGGCGTCCGGGCCGTAGGGACGCGCCGCGTTGCCGTCGAACACGAAGTCGGTGGACACGTGCACCAGCCGTGCGCCGAGTTCGCGCGCGGCGCGCGCGATGGCACCGGCGGCGTCGGCGTTGACGCGCTGCGCCAGCGCGGCTTCGCTCTCGGCGCGATCGACCGCCGTGTACGCGGCGGCGTGGATGATCGCATCGGGGCGCCGGGCGAACACACGCGCGGTTACGTCGGCGGCGGTGAGGTCGAGCACGCTGCGGTCCACGGCGTCGAGCTCGACGCCGGGCGGCACGCGACGCGCGAGTTCCCAGCCCACCTGTCCGTTCGCCCCGGTCACCAGCACCCGCATCGCGCGCCACCCCTCCGTTCAGGGCCGGCGATGTTAGCACAGGGCCCCGCAGGCACCCCTATAATCGCCGCTCACCGCCGAAGGACCCGCATGCGCACGCGCCGTTACCCGCACCCCCTGCATCCGCGCTACTGGCCGGCCTGGCTGGCGCTGGTGCCGCTGTGGCTGCTCGCACACGCACCGCGCCCGCTGCAGCGCGGCGCCGGCGCGCTGCTCGGCGCACTGCTGTACGCGTTCGCACGCTCGCGGCGCGCGATCGTCGCGACCAATCTCGCGCTGTGTTTCCCGCACCTCGGCGAGCGCGAACGCGCGGCGCTGCTGCGACGCAACTTCCGCGCCACCGGCGCCGGCGTGATCGATTCCGCCGTCGCGTGGTGGATGCCCAGCAACAGGGTGCGCGCACTGGTCGAGGTGCGGGGTCTCGACCGGCTCCACGACGCGCGTGCCGGCGGACGCGGCGTGCTGCTGCTCGGGGCGCATATGACCACGCTCGAACTCGCCGGGCGCGCACTGGCACTGGATGCGGAGTCCGACATCGCGTACCGGCGCCAGAAGAACCCGGCCTGGGAGCGCATCATCCGTCGCGGCCGGGCGCGCTGGATCCGTCACGTGATCGAGCGCTCCGATGTGCGCGCGATGCGTGCCAGCCTGCTCGCGGGACACGTGCTGTGGTACCTGCCGGACCAGGA
>CAUJIL010000101.1 GCA_963204845.1 Pseudomonadota bacterium
TTCCGGGCTGTGCCCGGACATCTTCGGCTCACCCTGTTCGGCAACCGTCCTAACATTCGCGCTCCTGCGTTCTGCCGTAGGTCCGGGCTGTGCCCGGACTTCTTCGGCACACCCTGTTCGGCCACAGGCCGAACCTACGCGGACCTGCGTTCGGCCGTAGGTCCGGGCTGTGCCCGGACATCTTCGGCACACCCTGTTCGGCCACAGGCCGAACCTACGCGGACATGCGTTCGGCCGTAGCTCCGGGCTGTGCCCGGACATTGTTCGGCACCTCGTTCGGCCACAGGCCGAACCTACGCGGACATGCGTTCGGCCGTAGGTCCGGGCTGTGCCCGGACATTGTTCGGCACCTCGTTCGGCCACAGGCCGAACCTACACCGGACATTGCCCGTTCACGACCGGCGATGGCGGTCGCGGAACTGTTTCGGGGTCATGCCGACGGCCTTGCCGAAAGCGGCGCAGAAGGTGCTGGGGCCCGAATAGCCGAGGCGGCTCGCGATCTCCTTCTGCGCCAGGCTGGTGTCGGCGAGCAGGCTTCGGGCCTTGGTCATGCGCACCTCACCGATATAGTCGCCGAGCGTGCGGCCGGTGGTGGACTTGAACGCGCGCATCAGGTGGCGGCTGCCGATCTCGCACACGCGCGCCAGTTCGTCGATGGTCGGCGCGTGGTCGATCATGCCCTCGACGTAGTCGCGGATGCGGCGCATCTGCCACGGCGCCAGCGCGCTGGGCGACGCCCGCAGCGGCCGCTGCTCTTGCTCGCCGATCACGCGTGCCATCTCGACCAGCACCACGCGCGCCACGCTCTCGATCAGTTCCTCGCGGAACCGTCCCGACTCCGATACTTCCTTCACGATGCGGAACAGGTCGCGCTTCACGGCCGGTGACTGCACGTCGAGCGCCGCGAGCAGCTGCGCCGGGCTCCAGTGCGCGGTGGGACCGATGGTGCCGGCGACGATCCCGGGCCGGTAGCAGACGCGCAGGCTGCGAAACGACACCACCTCCGGTGCGGAGACCAGCAACCGGCAGCCGGCGGGGCAGAAGTTCACGTCCCCGACCTGGTTCCACTGGCCGGGCTGGCCGTCGGCGTCCAGATAGGCGCCGCGCGAGCGCGTCACCAGCGGCGTCAGCGACAGGCTGAGCGCGTCACGGTCGTCGCCCTCGAACACGCCCGTGAACGGTTCCGGCTGGGAAAAGGTGACCAGCTCGACGTCGATGCCGCGCACCGACAACGTGGTTTCTACCGTTCGGGTGACCGGAGCATGCATCGGCGTTCTTCGGCGCGGTCCGCGTGCCGCGCAGTCTGATGGAGTTCTATTCCGACGGTGCCCGGAACGCGGGCGCGACGATTATGGCGGTTTTGGCAAACGAAAGGCAGGATTCGCAATAACGTCGATCCCGCTCCCGCGGACGATGGCGGCTATGATCCCGGCATCGGAACCACAGGCCACGGCGCCGGGGAGCAGGCAATGATCGATTCCGGACTCGCGGGGTGCACGGCACTGGTGACCGGCGGTGGCACCGGCATTGGGCACGCGACGGCGTTGCGGCTGCTCGAGCAGGGCGCGATCGTGACCATCGCCGGGCGGCGAACAGACGTGCTCGAGGAGTCCGCCGAGCGCCTGCGCGCAAAAGTGGCGGGCGCCGAGGTGCGCGTGCAGCAGTGCGATGTGACGGTGGAAGCCGACGTGGAGCGGGCGGTGCAGGTGGCGGCCGGCGCCGGCGGCCGGCTCGACATCGCGGTCGCGAACGCCGGCACCGGGGTGCCCGGCCCGATCCTGTCGCTCACCGCCGATCACTGGCGTTACGCCTGCGACCTCAACATCATGGGCACGGCGTTCACCATCAAGCACGCCGCGCTCGCGATGCAGCGGCACGGCGGCAGCATCGTCGCGATCTCCTCCGGCGCCGGCTTCCAGATGCCGAAGTTCATGGCGACCTACGGCACCACCAAGGCCGGGCTCGAGATGCTGGTGCGCTGCGCCGCGATCGAGCTCGCGCCGTTCGCGATCCGCGTCAACACGATCCGTCCCGGCTTCATCCCGACCGAAGGGGCGCTGCTCGGCTGGACCGACGACGAGCAGAAGGTCGTGGTCGGGCACACGCCGCTCGATCGCACGGGTTTCCCCGAGGACATCGGTGACGCGGTGCTGTATTTCTGCTCGAAGCAAGCCGCCTGGGTGACCGGTCAGACCCTGTCCGTCGACGGCGGCCTGGACCTGCCGCGCGGCGAGGACTTCGAGGCGCTGTGCCGGCGCATGTACGGCGACGAACTGATGGATCGCGTCACCGGCGCGGGCACCCGGACCGGCTGAGAGGAGGAGGCGATCGTGAGCGCTGGACCACGACTCGATCCGGACCGCTTGATCGCTGCCGCCGAGCAGCGCACGGGGTTGTCCGACTGGGGCGACCCCGAGTTCCGCGTGGGGCTGGAGCACCTCGTCGACGCGCTGGAGCGCGAGGCGCGGCTGTCGGAACTGGGGCGTTACGCTACCGGGGAAACGCTGATCGGGCGGCTCGCGAACCGACTCGGCATCATCGACTACCGCCGCCAGCGCCCCGCCGTCGCAACGCAGAACATCCAGCGCCCGCTGTTCGTGCTCGGGCTGCCGCGCACCGGGACCACGATCCTGCACGAGGTGCTCGCGCAGGACCCCGACCACATCTCGCCGCTGCACTGGCAGCTCATGAAGCCGGTGCCGCCGCCGCACGCGGACACCGTCGACACCGACCCGCGGATCGCCGAGGTCGAGGCGCAGCTCGCCGCCTTCGACCAGCTCGCGCCGGGCTTCAAGACGATCCACGAGATGGGCGCCCGCCTGCCCACCGAGTGCCTGTCGATACTCGCGATGCATTTCATCAGCGACGAGTGGGGCGCGACCTATTACGTGCCGGGGTACCGGCGCTGGTGCCTGGATCACGACATGCACCGGGCGTATCGCTGGCACCACCAGGTGCTGCAGCACCTGCAGGTGGACTGCGCGCGGCCACGCTGGGTGCTGAAGTCGCCGCTGCACCTGCCGTACCTGCAGGAGATCTTCGACGAGTACCCGGATGCCGCGATCGTGTGGACCCATCGCGAACCGATGGCGGTGATGGCCTCCGGATCGAGCCTGGCGCAGACGTTGCGCGGGGCTTTCAACGAGGGCATCGATCCGCTGCTCACCGCGCAGGGCGAGGTCGACCATCTGTCGCAGGCGCTGCTGCGTGGCCTGGCGTGGCGCGACGCGAGACCCGAACGCGACCGCCTGTTCGTCGACCTCGGATTCGGCGAGATCATGCGCGACATGCTCGGCTCGGTCGAGACGATCTACGCACATTTCGGCTTTGAACTGACCGCAGCCACGCGCCGGCGGATGGAGGACTACATCCGCAACCGCCCGCGCGACAAGCACGGCGTGCACAGCTACAGCACCGCGCAGTTCGGACTCGGCGAGCAGAAACACGGCGTGGTGTTCGCGCCGTACCGCGAACGCTTCGCGCGCTTCCTGGCCGGCTCGGGAACGGACTAGCGCGATCGACAGCAACTCGGGAGACCCGATCATGACGACGGCTACGGCGGCGAGCGGCCAGGCGCTCGCGGAACTGCTGGATTTCGTGCGCGAACTGGACACGCGCTTCCTCGGCGCGGAATTCGGCACCACGCGCCCCGAGGACGTCACCGACGGCCGCCTGTTCGTGCTGCACGCGCTGCAGGCGGCGCTCGGCAGCCAGCTCGACGCGGACCCCGAGCGGCCGGTGTTCCGCCGCATCACCGCCCCGAACATGAAGGTGCTCGGCGACAACCCCGACGCGCTGTATTTCGGTGCCTACGTGCGTCCCGACCGCAGCTACCGCATTCGCGGCAACGTCGCCGGCGCCACCTTCACCTCGTTCAGCCAGGAGGTGGGCACCGCCGACGGCGGCTACTCGCGGCAGACGGTCAACGTGGTCAAGGACTCCGAGCTGCGCGTCGACGCCGGTGGCAACTTCGAATTCGTGCTGGGCGCGGAGCGCCGCCCCGGCCACTGGTTCCCGCTGCATCCGCAGGCCGGACTGATCAACACCCGCCATTTCTTCGAACGGGAGCAGCCCGCGGCATCGGATCCCGCGCTGCACATCCCACTGACGATCGAATGCCTGGATGCCGACCCGGCACCGCCGCCGCGGCTGGACGACGTCACGCTGGCGGCACGCATGCGCCGCGTCGTGAACTACGTGCGCGGCATGACCCTGGACGTGCCGCCGTTTCCGCGCGGACCACAGCCGGAATGGGTATCGACGGTGCCGAACCGCTTCAACCCGCCGGCCGATCCGGCGGCCAGCACCGGCTGGGCGAACATGGACGCGGTCTACGCACTGGCGCCGTACGAGCTGCAGCCCGACGAAGCACTGTTGATCGAAGGGCGTTTCCCGCGCTGCCGCTTCGCGAACGTGGTGCTGTTCACGCGCTTCCTGCAGACCTACGACCACGTCAACCGGCAGGTATCGCTGAATCGCCGCCAGACGCGGCTCGCCGCCGACGGCAGCTTCCGCATGGTGCTCGCGCACCGCGACCCCGGCGTGCCGAACTGGCTGGACACGGAAGGTCGCTCGCAGGGGCGGCTGTTCTGGCGCTTCCTGCTGCCGGAAGAGCCGCTGCAGCCGCTGCGCACGCGCGTGCTGCCGGTGGCGGACGTGGCCCGACTGGATGACTGACGAACCGGAGGAACCGACGATGAGCCTGAATTTCAATCGTGTGCTGCAGGTGGGGATGGTGGTCCGCGACCTCGACCAGGCGATGGATTTCTACACCAACGTGATCGGCTGGGGCCCGTTCACGACCTTCGAGGGCGACCACAGCACCATGTACGACCGCAAGGGCGGCACGCCTTACAGCGGCAGGATCCGCGTCGCCATGACCGCCTGGGACAACAACCCCTGTCTCGAGCTGATCCAGCCGCTGTCGGGCGACAACGTGTTCACGCGCCACCTGGCACAACACGGCGAAGGCGTCCACCACCTGTTCGCGGGACTGGTGGACGATCTCGACGAGACGCTGGTCGAACTCGAACAGCAGGGCATCCGCACCATCATGTACGGCTCGCTGCCCGAGTTCCAGTCGCGCACGGCCTACGTGGTCGGCGAGAAGACCCGCAACATCATCCTCGAGATCAGCGACCGCCGTTGCTGAGTTCCGCCAGCGCGGCCTCGACGGCGCCGAGCTCGGGTATGGCGGCGTCCTGCCCGTGCACACGCACCTTCATGTGCTCGACCGGACCGGCGCGGCGCGCCGGGTCCGGCTGCAGGTCGGCGGCCGTCATCAGCAGCAGATGCGGCACGCCCTGCGCAAGCACCGCGTAGTGTCGGCACGCGGCGTGCTCACCGAGCGCGTTGAGGATCACGATGCGCCCGCCGTGGCCGGTGTCGCTGAGCGCACCGCCGTTCAGGGCTTCGAAGCACAGCACCGGAATCGATGCCTCGTGCCAGTGCAGCATGCCGAGCAGCCACGCGGGCGCCTGCGCCGGGCGTTCGAGTTCGCGGCGGCGGATGATCTCGGCGACCACCGAACTCGGCAGCACCAGCAACTCGCCGGCGAGCGGAACCAGCAACGCGCTGAGATCGCGCGGACCCTGCGCGGTATCGTCGGTCATGGCCTGGCCTCCCGGGGCGCGAGCAACGCACGGATCTGCTCGAGCAGCACCGACTCCTGGTACGGCTTGCCGAGGTAGGCGTTCGCGCCGAGCGCGAACGCGCGCTCACGGTGCTTGTCGCCGGTGCGCGAGGTGATCATCACGATCGGCAGGTGGCGCATCGACTCGCTGAGGCGCACCTTCGCGATCACCTCGAAGCCGTCCATGTGCGGCATCTCGATATCGAGCAGCATCACGTCGGGCAGTTGTTCCTGCAGCAGCAGCATCGCCTCGGCACCGTCCTTGGCGGTGACCACCTGCATGCCCTCGCGCTCCAGAAAGCGCGTCGTGACCTTGCGCACGGTCACCGAGTCGTCGACCACCATGACCAGCGGCGGGCGTTCGGCCTGGCGTTGCGGCGCGGGGCGCGCGCCGCGCTCGTAGGCGGTGAAGCCGCGCGCGGCGTCGGCGCGCAGCATTGCCGGCAGATCGAGGATCAGCACCACCGAGCCGTCGCCGAGCACGGTCGCGCCGCTCAGGCCCGGCACCGCGCCGAACTGCGGCCCCAGGCTCTTGACCGCGATGTCGCGCGCGCCGAGCAACCGGTCGACCGCGACCGCGAGCGCCTGGCCGCCGCCGCGCACCAGCACCAGCGGCACGGTGTCGCCGTCGACCCCGAGGTCACGCTGCTCGTCGGGGTGCAGCACCGCACCGAGGTAGCGCACCCGGTAGCCGTGACCCGCATACTCGAACAGCCGCTCGTCGGCCGCGTAGTGCGCAAGTTCGTCGACGCGCAGCCGCACCACCCCGGCCACCGTGTTCAGTGGCAGCGCGTAGGTCTCCTGCCCCACCGCGACCAGCAGCGTGCGGTTCACCGATACCGTGAACGGCAGCCGCACCACGAAGCGCGTACCCTGGCCGGGGCGGCTGTCGATCTCCAGCGAGCCACCCATCTGGCGGATCTCGCTGCTGACCACGTCCATGCCGACGCCGCGACCGGAAATCTGCGTGACCGTGGCCGCCGTGCTGAAGCCCGGATGCAGGATGAACTGCAGCACGTCGTGGTCGCGCAGCCTGGCCTCCGGATCCAGCAGCCCGCGTTCGATCGCCTTGGCGCGCACGGCCGCCAGATCGACGCCGCCGCCGTCGTCCTCGACCGTGATCAGCACGTCACCGCCGTCGCGCACGACGTCGATGCGGATCTGCCCGGTCGCCGGCTTGCCGCGTTCGGCACGCAGCGGGGCCGCCTCGATGCCGTGGTCCACCGCATTGCGCAGCATGTGTTCCAGCGGCGCCACCACGCGCTCGAGAATGCCGCGATCCAGATCGCCGCCGATGTTGCCGACATCGAGCTCGACCTCCTTGCCCAGTTCGGCCGCGACCTGGCGCACCACGCGCTTCAGCCGCGGCGCCACGCTCGAGAACGGCACCATGCGCGAGCGCATCAAGCCTTCCTGCAACTGGCCGTTGATGCGCGCCTGCTGGATCAGCACCGTCTCGAGGTCGCGCGTCTTCTCGGCCAGTGTGCGCTTGATGTCGAGCAGGTCCGATGCGCTCTCGACCAGCGAGCGCGAGAGTTGCTGCAGTTGCGAGTAGCGGTCCATCTCGAGCGGGTCGAAACCTTCGGCCGAGGAGCCGTCGGCACGCTCGCGGCGGAACAGCACCTGCGCCTCGGTGGCGATGTCCAGGCGGCGCACCTGCCCCTGCACGCGCTCGATCGCTCCCTGCATGTCACCGAACAGCTGCCCGAGCTCGTTGACCTGCTCCTCCACGCGCCCGCGCGAGATGCTCGCTTCGCCGGCGAGGTTCACGAGTTCCTCGAGCAGTTGCGCCGAAACCCGCACCACCTCGTCGCGCGGCCTGGGCGCGGAGGCAGGCGCCGCCACCGGATACGGCGGCGCGCTGATCACCGTGATCACGGCCTCCGGCGCCGCCACCGGTGCCGGCTCGACCGGTTCCACGGCAACAGCCACCGCGACGGTGGCCGGCTCCGCGCTCGCGGGCTCCGGCTCCGGCTCCACCACCACTACCGGCGCCGTCGCGGGCAGTTCGGGTTCCGGTGCGC
>CAUJIL010000102.1 GCA_963204845.1 Pseudomonadota bacterium
TGCGTGCGCTCGAGCGCATCGGCGACCACTCGCGCAACATCGCCGAGTACGTGTTCTACCTGGTCAAGGGCAAGGATCTGCGCCACACCGGGCTCGACGACCTCGAGTCCGCGGTGAAGAGCTGGAGCTGAACGCGCGCTCCGGCACGCCCCGAAGGGCGCGCCGGAGCGGTGGTGCGGATCTGGAGCGCCGGTCGATCGGCACGTAGTCGCGTGGCGTGTAACCGGTGTAGAGCTGGCGCGGACGCCCGATCTTGTAGCTGGCGCTGATCATCTCGTGCCAGTGCGCGATCCAGCCGATCGTGCGCCCGGTCGCGAAGATAACCGTGAACATGTTGGTCGGGATGCCGAGCGCGCGCAGGATGATCCCCGAGTAGAAGTCCACGTTCGGGTAGAGCTTCTTCTGGACGAAGTACTCGTCCTCGGTGGCGATGCGCTCGAGTTTCTGCGCGATGCGGAACAGCGGGTCCTTTTCCAGTCCGAGTTCCGACAGCACCTCGTCGCAGGTCTGCGTCATGACCTTGGCGCGCGGGTCGAACTTCTAGTACACGCGGTGGCCGAAGCCCATCAGGCGGACCGGGTCGTTCTTGTCCTTGGCGCGCGCGATGAACTCGGGGATCCGCGATTCGTCGCCGATCTGCTCGAGCTGGGTCAGCACCGCCTCGTTGGCGCCGCCGTGCGCCGGGCCCCACAGCGCGGCGATGCCGGCGGCGATGCACGCGAACGGGTTGGCGCCGGTCGAGCCGGTCAGGCGCACCGCCGAGGTCGAGGCGTTCTGCTCGTGGTCGGCGTGCAGCAGGAAGATGCGGTCCATCGCGCGCGCGAGCACCGGGTTGATCTTCGTCTTCTCGCACGGGTTGCCGAACATCATGTGCAGGAAGTTCGACGCGTAGTCGAGCGTGTTGTCCGGGTACATGAACGGCATGCCGATCGAGTACTTGTAGCTCATCGCGGCCAGCGTCGGCATCTTCGCGAGCAGGCGGAACGCGGCGATCTCGCGGTGCTCCTCGTCGGTGATGTTCAGCGCGTCGTGGTAGAACGCCGACAGCGCACCGACCACGCCGCACATGATGGCCATCGGGTGCGCGTCGCGGCGGAATCCGCGGTAGAAGAACTGCAGCTGCTCGTGCACCATCGTGTGGCGCATCACGACGTCGACGAAGCGCGTCTTCTGCGCCGCGTCCGGCAGTTCGCCGTACATCAGCAGGTAGCAGACCTCGAGGTAGTCGGATTTCTCGGCGAGCTGCTCGATCGGGTAGCCGCGGTGCAGCAGGATGCCGCGGTCGCCGTCGATGTAGGTGATCTTGCTTTCGCAGGAGGCCGTCGAGACGAAGCCGGGATCGTAGGTGAAGTAGCCGTTGGCGGTGAGCGCCTGCACGTCGACGACGTCGGGGCCCATGGTGCCGGAGAGCACCGGCAGTTCGAGCTCCGCCGCGGCGCCCGGAATGGATAGTCTGGCGGTCTTTCCCGACATGGATCTACGGCTCCTTGCAACGTTTTCGGTGTGGGGCCGCGGTGCGGCGCGGGCGCTAACTCTATAGATCGCGCACGCGCGTTGTCAATTCGACTCGCTGGCAGCGCGGCGTGCGCGAGTCGAACCGACAACTCGGTCCGATCCCTGCGAACAGCGCATTTTCCCGCGTGTGTGCGGTTTGTATTCGATGGGTCGCGTCCCTATAATCCGCAGCGGTTCACGCTGCCGCTGCCGCGCGCCCCGCACGGGGTGCGCAACAGCACGCGGACGCGCCTCCTCCCAACGGAATTTCTCAACGAAGGTATCCGAGCCGTGAAGCCAAACCGACCCGTCAATCTGGACATCGGCACGATCGCGTTGCCGATCACTGCCTACGTCTCGATCCTGCACCGCGTCTCCGGCGTGGCCTCGGTGGTCGGGGCGGGCATCCTGCTGTACCTGCTCGACCTCTCGCTGTCGGGCGAGGAAGGGTTCGCGCGCGTGCTGGAGCTGCTCGACTCGGTGCCCGCGAAGCTGCTGGTGTGGGCGGTGCTGGCGGCGCTGGTCTACCACTGCGTCGCCGGCGTAAAGCATCTGGTGATGGATCTGGGCTACGGCGAGTCGCTCGAGGGCGGGCGCCGGGCGGCGCGGGCGACCTTCGCGGTGGCGGCGGTTCTCATCGTTCTGACGGGGGTGTGGGTATGGTAACGGCAGTCACGAACTACGGCCGCAGCGGCCTGCACGACTGGATCCTGCAGCGCGTCACCGCGCTCATCCTGCTCGCCTGGGTGCTGTGCGTGGGTGGCATCCTGGTGTTCTCGCCGTCGCTGGACTACGCGACCTGGCGCGGGCATTTCGCCGGCACACCGATGAAGATCTTCAGCATGATGGCGATCGTATCCATCGTGGTGCACGCGTGGATCGGCCTGTGGACGGTCGGCACCGACTACTTCACCGAGCGGCTGCTCGGCGCGAAGGGCAACGTGATCCGGTGGATTTTCCAGGCCGCCTGCGGCCTGGTGCTGTTCGCGTACCTCGTCTGGGGCGCACAGATCTTGTGGGGTAATTGAGAATGACGCGAATCCGCACTCTGAGTTTCGATGGCGTGATCGTGGGCGGCGGCGGCGCCGGGATGCGCGCCGCGCTGCAGCTGGCGCAGTCGGGCTATCGCACCGCGGTGATCTCCAAGGTGTTCCCGACCCGCTCGCACACCGTCTCGGCGCAGGGCGGCATCACCTGCGCCATCGCCAGCGCCGATCCCGGCGACGACTGGCGCTGGCACATGTACGACACCGTCAAGGGCTCCGACTACATCGGTGACCAGGACGCCATCGAGTACATGTGCTCGGTGGGCCCGCAGGCGGTGTTCGAGATGGAGCACCTCGGGCTGCCGTTCTCGCGCACCGAGGAGGGTCGCATCTACCAGCGGCCCTTCGGCGGCCAGAGCAAGGACTACGGGCGCGGCGGCCAGGCCGCGCGCACCTGCGCGGCGGCGGACCGCACCGGCCACGCGCTGCTGCACACGCTGTTCCAGGCCAACCTGAAGAGCCGCACCGCGTTCCTGAACGAATGGTTCGCGGTCGACCTGGTCAGGAACCAGGACGGCGCGGTGGTCGGCGTGATCGCGATCTGCATGGAAACCGGCGAGACGGTGTACGTGAAGTCGCGCGCGACGGTGCTCGCCACCGGCGGCGCCGGGCGGATCTACGCCTCGACGACCAACGCCCACATCAACACCGGCGACGGCGTCGGCATGGCGCTGCGCGCCGGCTTCCCGGTGCAGGACATCGAGATGTGGCAGTTCCACCCGACGGGCATCGCCGGCGCCGGGGTGCTGGTCACCGAGGGCTGCCGCGGCGAGGGCGGCTACCTGCTGAACAAGGACGGCGAGCGCTTCATGGAGCGTTATGCGCCGAACGCCAAGGACCTCGCGGGCCGCGACGTGGTCGCGCGCTCGATGATCAAGGAGATCATCGACGGCCGGGGCTGCGGTCCCGACGGCGACCACGTGTACCTGAAGCTCGATCACCTCGGGGCCGATGTGCTCGAATCGCGGCTGCCGGGCATCTGCGAGCTGTCGAAGACCTTCGCCCACGTCGATCCGGTGCGCGAGCCGATCCCCGTCGTGCCGACCTGCCACTACATGATGGGCGGCATTCCGACCAACGTGCACGGCCAGGCGCTGACGCAGGACGCCGACGGCAACGACCACGTGATCCCCGGCCTGTTCGCGTGCGGCGAGGTGGCTTGCGTGTCGGTGCACGGTGCCAACCGGCTCGGCGGCAACTCGCTGCTCGACCTGATCGTGTTCGGCCGCGCCTCGGGCCTGTTCATCGAGAAGGCGCTGCGCGAGGGCATCGAGTACCGCGACGCCTCCGGGACCGACGTCGACCGGGCGATGGCGCGCCTCGATCGCCTGAACGCCTCGAAGGACGGCGAGGCGGTGGCGCCGCTGCGCAGGGAACTGCAGACCGTGATGCAGAACTTCTTCGGTGTGTTCCGCACCGGCGAGAAGATGCGCGAGGGTGTGGCCAGCCTCGCGGCGCTGCGCCCGCGCATCGAGAACCTGCACCTGAAGGACAAGTCGCAGGTGTTCAACACCGCGCGCCTCGAGGCGCTCGAGCTGCAGAACCTGCTCGAGGTCGCCGAGTCGACCGCGATCGCCGCCGAGGCGCGCACCGAGAGCCGCGGCGCCCACGCGCGGGAAGACTACCCGGAGCGCGACGACGAGAACTGGCTGTGCCATTCGCTGTTCTTCCCGGGCGAGAAGCGCCTCGGCCGGCGCGGGGTGAACTTCGCGCCGAAGACGGTCGACACGTTCGAGCCCATGAAGCGCACCTACTGACCGGGGATTCCGTACATGCTGCAAGTGAGTGTCTATCGCTACAACCCCGAGACCGACCGCGAGCCCTCGATGCAGGAGCTGCAGGTCGACACCGGTGGCCGGGACCTGATGGTGCTCGACGTGCTCGAGCTGCTGAAGGCGCAGGATCCCTCGCTGACCTACCGCCGCTCCTGCCGCGAGGGCGTGTGCGGTTCCGACGGCGTGAACATGAACGGCAGGAACGGGCTGGCCTGCATCACGCCGCTGTCCGCGATCGCGAAGAACAAGCGCCTGGTGATCCGCCCGCTGCCGGGGCTGCCGGTGGTGCGCGACCTCGTGGTCGACATGACGATGTTCTACCGCCAGTACGAGAAGGTGAAGCCGTACCTGATCAACGACCAGCCGCCGCCGGCGATCGAGCGGCTGCAGTCGCCCGAGGAGCGCGCCAGGCTCGACGGTCTGTACGAGTGCATCCTGTGCGCGTGTTGCTCGACCGCGTGCCCCTCGTTCTGGTGGAACCCGGACCGTTTCATCGGTCCCTCGGGGCTGCTGCAGGCCTACCGCTTCCTGATCGACAGCCGCGACACCGCGACCGAGGAACGGCTCGCCGAGCTCGACGACCCGTACAGCGTGTTCCGCTGCCACGGCATCCAGAACTGCGTGGCGGTGTGTCCGAAGAACCTGAACCCGACGCAGGCGATCGGACACATCCGCAACATGTTGCTCGCGCGGGGAACCTGAGCGCGCGGCGCGCGGGGCGATGAACCGTAGCCCGGCCCGCCGTCGTATCCGCTGGAGGGAACCGGCAGGCGAGCGGGCGTCGGACCGCTCGGTGCTGTCGGTCAAATCGGCGTGGAGGCCAGGGCATGCAGCAGGGCGACATGGAGCTGCAGTGGAGCAGTTCGCACATATCGGGTGGCAACGCAGCCTACGTCGAGGCGATCTACGAAGCCTACCTGCGTGACCCGAATTCGATAGCGCCCGGGTGGCGCGACTATTTCGATCGCCTGCCGCGCACGGACGGCGGTGCGATCGACGTCCCGCATTCGACCGTGCAGGAGCACTTCGCGCTGCTCGGACGGCAGAAGTGCCGCCCGCAGCCGGCCGTGCATCCCGGCATCAGCACCGAGTACGAGCGCAAGCAGGTGCGCGTGGTGCAGCTGATCAGCGCGTACCGTCAGCGCGGTCACCAGAAGGCGCGCCTCGATCCGCTCGGCCTCGCGGACCGCGCGCAGGTGCCGGACCTCGAGCTGGCGTTCCACCAGCTGTCCGAAGCGGACTTCGACACCGTATTCCAGACCGGATCGCTGTACATCGGCAAGGCCGAGGCGACGCTGCGCGAGATCGTCGAGGCGCTCGAGCGCACCTACTGCCACACGGTCGGCGCGGAGTTCATGCACATCGTCTCCACCGAGGAGCGGCAGTGGATCCAGGGCCGCATGGACAGCGTGCGCGCCGCTCCGGTCTATCCGCCCGAAGTCCGGCGCCACCTGCTCGAACGCCTCACCGCCGCCGAGGGGTTGGAGCAGTTCCTCGCCGCGCGCTACCCGGGAGCCAAGCGCTTCGGCCTCGAGGGCGGCGAGAGCCTGATCCCGATGCTCGACGAGGTGGTGCAGCGCTTGGGCGGCTATGGCGTGCAGGAGATCGTGGTCGGCATGGCGCACCGCGGCCGGCTGGCGGTGCTGGTCAACATCTTCGGCAAGAACCCGGGCAGCCTGTTCGAGGAATTCGAGGGGCGCGCGATCTACCAGGGCTCCGGCGACGTGAAGTACCACCAGGGCTTCTCGTCGAACGTGATGACGCCGGGCGGCGAGATGCACATCGCGCTGGCGTTCAACCCCTCGCACCTGGAGATCGTCGCGCCGGTGGTCGAGGGTTCGGTGCGCGCGCGCCAGGACCGGCGCGGTGACGCACTGCGCGATCATGTGGTTCCCGTGATCATCCACGGCGATGCGTCCTTCGCGGGCCAGGGCGTGGTGATGGAAACCTTCCAGATGTCGCAGACGCGCGGCTTCGGCACCGGCGGCACCGTGCACGTGGTGATCAACAACCAGGTTGGTTTCACGACCAGTTGCCCGCAGGACGCGCGCTCGACCGAGTACTGCACCGACGTTGCCAAGATGGTGCAGGCGCCGATCTTCCACGTGAACGGAGACGACCCCGAGGCGGTGCTGTTCGTGACCCAGCTGGCGGTGGATTTCCGCCAGCGTTTCCGCAACGACGTGGTGATCGACCTGGTCTGCTACCGCCGCCGCGGCCACAACGAGGCCGACGAGCCGGCCGCCACACAACCGCTGATGTACCAGAAGATCCGCAATCACCCGACCACGCGGGCGATCTACGCCGAGCGGCTGATCGCCGAGGGCGTGCTCGATGGCGCGCAGGAACGCGCGCTGGTCAATGGCTACCGTGCGGCGCTCGAGAGCGGCCAGCACGTGGCGAAGAGCCTGGTCACCGCGCCGAACCAGGCGCTGTACGTCGACTGGCGGCCGTACATCGGCCACCCGACCACCGCCTCCGGCGACACGCGCGTCGAACTGCCGCGCCTGCAGGAGATCGCCGCGCGCATGTGCGCGGTGCCCGACGGCTTCGTGCTGCAGCGCCAGGTGCAGAAGATCTACGAGGACCGCCGCCTGATGAGCGCGGCGGCAACGCCGGTCAACTGGGGCTTCGCCGAACTGCTGGCCTACGCGACGCTGCTCGAGGAAGGTTTCCTGGTACGCCTGACCGGGCAGGACGTGGGGCGCGGCACCTTCGCGCACCGGCACGCAGTGCTGCACAACCAGAAGGACGGCAGCGTGCACGTGCCGCTGCAGCACCTCGCGGACGCGCAGGCGCCGTTCCACATCCACGACTCGCTGCTCAGCGAGCTCGCGGCGCTCGGCTTCGAGTACGGCTACGCGACCACGACGCCGCGGGCGCTGATCCTGTGGGAGGCGCAGTTCGGCGACTTCGCCAACGGTGCGCAGATCGTGATCGACCAGTTCATCACCAGCGGCGAGCACAAGTGGGCGCGGCTGTGCGGACTGACGATGCTGCTGCCCCACGGCTACGAGGGGCAGGGGCCGGAGCATTCCTCGGCGCGCCTGGAGCGCTTCCTGCAGCTCTGCGCCGAGCACAACATCCAGATCTGCGTGCCGACCACGCCGGCGCAGATCTACCATCTGCTGCGCCGCCAGGCGGTGCGCCCGCTGCGCAAGCCGCTGGTGGTGTTCACGCCGAAGAGCCTGCTGCGCCACAAGGACGCGATATCGGAGCTGACCGAACTCGCCGGCGGGCGTTTCCGCACCGTGATCCCCGAAACCGATGCACTGGATCCGGAGGAGGTGACGCGGGTCGTGCTGTGCAGCGGCAAGGTGTATTACGAACTGCGCGACGTGCGCAACGAGCACGCGCTGCCGCACGTCGCGATCGTGCGCATCGAGCAGCTGTACCCGTTCCCGCCACAGGAACTGCTGGCGGCACTCGCGCCGTACCGCAACCTGCTCGAGGTCACGTGGTGCCAGGAAGAGCCGCAGAACCAGGGCGCGTGGTTCAGCAGCCAGCACCACATGCGCCAGGTGGTGCGCGAGCACAACCGCGACCTGTACCTCGAGTACGCCGGCCGCGAGGCCTCGGCGGCGCCCGCGGCGGGCTACAGCGCGCTGCACCTGGCGCAGCAGGAAAAGCTCGTGCGCGATGCGCTCGGCATGCAGGTGCCGCGCTGGCCGAATCCGTGATTCGAGTCGCCGTAAACCCGACAGGAACTCGCAGCAATGAGTATCGAGATCAAGGCCCCCCAGTTTCCCGAGTCGGTTGCCGAAGGCACGGTCGCGCACTGGCACAAACGTCCCGGTGATGCGTGCCGGCGCGACGAGGTGCTGGCCGACATCGAAACCGACAAGGTGGTGCTCGAGGTCGTCGCACCAGCGGACGGCACGCTGACCGAGATCCTGAAGGACACCGGCGAGACGGTGCTCGGGCAGGAGACGATCGCGCGCTTCGAGGCCGGCGCCGCCGCGCAACCCGCGCCGGGTGCGCCAGCGGCGCCTGCGGCCGCGGCGACAGGCGTGGCCGCGCCGCGCTCCGGTCCCGCGGCCCGGCTGGCAGCCGCCGAGCACGGCATCGACCCGGCCACCCTCAGCGGCAGCGGCAAGGGTGGTCGCGTGACGCGCGCGGACGTGGTCGCGCAGGCGCACCAGGGCGCCGGCAGCACTGCGGTGCCGGCCGCTGCCGGTGCACCGGCGGCCACTGCTGCCGCGCCCGCGCCACCCGCGGCGCCGGTCGCTGTGGCGGAACCGGCGGCGGCGGGCGGGCGCATCGAGCGGCGGGTGCCGATGACGCGGCTGCGCGCGCGCGTTGCCGAACGCCTGCTCGATGCCACGCGCAACACCGCGATGCTGACCACGTTCAACGAGGTCGACATGCAGCCGGTGATGGACCTGCGCGCGAAGTACCGCGAGTTGTTCGAGAAGCGCCACAACGGCACGCGGCTTGGCTTCATGGGGTTCTTCGTGCGCGCCAGCGTCGAGGCGCTCAAGCGCTTCCCGGTGGTCAACGCGTCGATCGACGGCAACGACGTCGTCTACCACGGCTACCAGGACATCGGTGTGGCGGTGTCCAGCGATCGCGGGCTGGTGGTGCCGGTGTTGCGTGACGCCGACGCGATGAGCCTCGCCGAGATCGAGGCGAAGGTGCGCGAGTACGGCCTCAAGGCGCGCGACAACAAGCTCACCATCGAGGAAATGAGCGGCGGCACCTTCACGATCACCAACGGCGGCGTGTTCGGGTCCTTGCTCTCGACGCCGATCCTGAACCCGCCGCAGACGGCGATCCTCGGCATGCACAAGGTGCAGGAGCGCCCGGTGGCGCTGGACGGGCAGGTGGTGATCCGGCCGATGATGTATCTGGCGCTGTCCTACGACCACCGCCTGGTCGACGGCAAGGACGCGGTGCAGTTTCTGGTGGCGATCAAGGACATGCTCGAGGATCCCGCCCGCATCCTGCTGGACCTGTAGGTCCGGGCTGTGCCCGGACATGATTCGGTTGTAGGTCCGGGCTGTGCCCGGACATTAATTGTTCGGCCACAGGCCGAACCTACGCGGGGATTGTTCGGCCACAGGCCGAACCTACGCGGGCATGTTCGGCCACAGGCCGAACCTGCGAACAAGAAACGGGAGACAGACGATGGCACAGCAATTCGACGTGGTCGTGATCGGCGCCGGGCCCGGTGGTTACGTGGCGGCGATCCGCGCCGCGCAGCTCGGACTGAAAACGGCCGTGATCGAGAAGTGGCGCAGCGGTGACGGCAAGCCGGTCTTCGGTGGCACCTGCCTGAACGTCGGCTGCATCCCGTCGAAGGCGCTGCTCGACAGCTCGCACCGCTTCCACGAGGCAGCGCACGGCCTGGCCGTGCACGGCATCAGCGCGCGCGAGGTCGCGATCGACGTGCCGG
>CAUJIL010000103.1 GCA_963204845.1 Pseudomonadota bacterium
TGCGTTCACCAGCCCGGGTTGGCTCCGTTGGAGTCACCGGAGCTGGCTTCGGGTGTCTCGAACTCGCCGCCCTTCTGGTACGGCAACGGTGGCGCCGGGCGCGGCGCCGCAACGGGCTTCGCGCCACCCTGCTTGCGCAAGGCCTCGCGGAACAACTCCTCCTTGTCGATTGCCGGAGCGACGGTCTCCTCGGCCGGGCAGACCGGGTACATATCGGGCACGTCGCCGGGCTTGCCGGCCGGCGGCGGGAGTTCGTGGAGTTGGTTGCCGAGTTCGAGCGCGCGTACCAGCGTCCCCACGCCGGCCAGCGTGCGGGTGTAGGCGATGTCGTGGTCGCGGTCGGCGTTGAGGTACGCGCGGCGCGCCTGGTAGTACTCGTTCTCGGTGTCGAGCATGTCGAGCAGCGTGCGCTGGCCGATGTCGAACTGACGGCGGTAGGCCTCGCGCGCCTTCTCGATCGAGAGCTGGTGGCGATCGAGGTAGCTCATCTGCTCCTCGAGACGGCGCATGTCGTTGTAGGCGATCGAGACCTCCTGCCGGATGTCGCGACAGGTCTTCTCGCGCAGATCGACCGCCTGCGCGGCCTTGTGCACCAGGCGGCGCTTTTCGGCCAGATCGGAGCCGCCGTTGTACAGGTTGTAGGTCATGACCAGTTCGACCACGGCATCCTCGTGGCGGCCGCTGATGTCGTCCTTGTCGTGCCAGTAGTCCTGGCGCGCGCGCAGATCGAAGCGCGGCAGCATCCGCGCTTTCTGCGCGTCCTTCGCGGCGTCGGCCGACCACACGTTGGTGATCGCGGCGTTCATCACCGGACTCTGCGTGTACGCGGCGGCCAGCGTCTCCCGGATCGTGCCGGGCAGCAGGCCGGCGGCGACCTCTGGCTCGGCGAGCCCGGGGGCGGGCACCTCACCGACCACGCGCTGGTAGCGCATCGATACGTCGTGCAGGTTCGTGGCATCGGTGAGCAGGTTCGATTCGGCAAGCGCCAGACGTCCTGCCGCCTGTTCCAGGTCGACGCGGCGGCTAACGCCGGCCTTGACGCGCCGCTCGATTTGTTCGTAGATCATGCGGTGCGTCGCGTAGTTCTGTTCCGAAAGCTCGACCAGCGCGCGGTGGCGCAGCACGTCGTAGTAGGCGCGTGCCGCCTCCGCGCTGAGCCGCTCGGATTCACCCCAGATCTCGTGCCAGCGCGTACGCGCGGCATGATCGAGGCGCCGCACTTCATTGCGGGTACGGAAGCCGTCGTAGATCATCTGGTTCAGCAGCAGGCTGACGCGGTCACGCGTGAAATCGTTCTCCACGAAACGCGGATCGTCGATGCGCTCCTGGCCCACGCCGGCCTCGACGTCGACCTGCGGCAGGTAACCGCCCCTGGCCACCCGCGACTGCTCGCCGGCAGCGAGATATTCCTCCACCGCGGCGCGCACCTCGGGGTTCGAGGTGACCGTCTGGCGTGCGACGTTCGGCAGGTCCGCGAGCATGCCGGCCGCCAGCACCGGACCCGCTCCGAGCAGCGACACCAACGATACGGCGATACAGAGCCTCGAGCGCAACATGAGCTTCCCCTTCCGACGCGCGCGCCGGGCGGGGCGCCCACCGCGTCACGTTTGTGGCAACAGCCCGTTAATTCTAGCCAACTCTGGCCAACGACAACTCCGGAAGATGCTAGCTTTGTGCGGTAACTGCAAAATTGTCGCCAATCCTGGCGCTATACGAGAGGGACAGTGCGCGATCCAGGCCAGCGCCGGCGAGTGGACAGGGCGGCCATCACGCGGCATGCGGCGGGCAGGTTCGCCCGCGGGATGACAGTGCTCGCGTGCACGGCGGGGATGGTGTTTGCGCTGGCACTGCCGGGACCCGACTTCGAGCGCGCGCGCCAGCTTGCCCTGGCACGCTACGGCGCCGACGCCGCCGCGACCGTCACGCGCTGGATCGAACTCATCGAGCGAGCCGGTCCGCTCAGCGAGCGCGAGAAACTCTCGACCGTGAACGCCTTCTTCAACCGGCATGTGGGCTTCGAGGACGACGCCGTGGTCTGGGGAGTGCGCGATTATTGGTCAACCCCTCTGGAGGCGCTAGGTCGCGGGCAGGGTGACTGCGAGGACTACAGCATCGGCAAGTACGTCACATTGGGCCTGATGGGCGTTCCGGTGGAGCGCATGCGCATCACGTACGTACGTGCCGAAGCGGGGCTCCCCGGCAGCGGCATCAGCCAGGCGCACATGGTGCTGGCGTATTACGCCACGGCGCAGGCCGAACCCCTGATTCTGGACAACCTGATCACCGACGTGCGACCCGCTTCCCGCCGTCCGGACCTGCACCCGGTGTTCGGCTTCAACAGCGAGGGCCTTTGGCTGGGTGGGACGATTGCTCCGGCGGCCGGGGACCCGACGGCGCGTTTGTCACGCTGGCGCGATGTGCTTCGCCGGATGACGCTGGAAGGCCTAAACTGATGGCTGTCTCGTGGCAGCTGATCCTCATCACCGGGGGTTGAACAATGTCGCTCACCAAGCAGCTGTGGCTCGCCATCGCGCTGGTCATGCTGATCGCCTTCAGCGGGAGCCTGCTGGTCAGCAGCCTGTCGGCGCGCGCGTACCTGCAGGAGCAGTTGCTGCTGAAGAACATGGACAACGCCATCTCGCTGGCATCCACGCTCTCGCAGATGCCCAAGGACGAGGTCACGATCGAACTGCTGATCGCCTCCCAGTTCGACACCGGGCACTACGAAAGCATCCGACTGAGCGATCCCGCCGGCAACGTCATCGTGGAGCGCGCGAGCGAACTGCGCCATGGAGGCGCGCCCGACTGGTTCACGCGGATATTCGCGCTGCGCACCACGCCCGGTATCGCGCAGGTCCAGGACGGCTGGAAGCAGTACGGCACACTGACGCTCACCAGCCACGTGCGTTACGCGTACCGCGAACTGTGGACCAGTACCGTGCGCCTGTTCGCGTGGTTCATCGTCGCGGCCGTGTTGACGGGCATCGCCGGCACGCTGTTGTTGCGGCTGATCCTGCGCCCACTCGACGGCATCGTGCAGCAGGCCGAGGCGATCGGCGCGCGACGCTTCATCACGGCCACCGAACCCGCCACACCGGAGTTCCGCGCCGTCGTACGCGCAATGAACGCGCTGGCACGGCGGGTCAGGCAGATGCTCGAGGACGAGTCGCAACGCCTCGAGCAGTTGCGGCGCGAGGCGCACCACGACACGGTCACCGGGTTGCTGAACCGCGGCCACTTCATGGCGCGGCTGCTGACGGTGCTCGGCCGCGAGGACGAGGACGCCCGCGGTGCGCTGGTCATCGCGCGCCTGCTCGACCTGAACGAACTGAACCGCAAGCACGGCTGGCCGGTGATGGACGCCCTCATCCGGCGCTTCGCAAAGGCGTTGGAGGGCATGGGGCCGCGTGATGCCGAATGGGTGCCGGGGCGGCTGAACGGCTCGGATTTCGCGTTGCTGGCACCGGGGTGCGACGATGCGGCCGAACTCGCGCGGCGGATCCAGGAAGCGCTGGCGATGATCGCGCGCGAGTTTGGCCTCGACGAGGAGTGCCGGTTACCGGCGGCGGCCACGATCTATCGCCACGGTGACCAGCTGGGCCGCGTGCTCGCGCGGGTGGATGCAGCGCTGGCGATCGCGCTCGAACACGGCAGCGACAACGTCGAGGTCGCGCCGTCGGAGCAGGGCCTGGGTGAACGCGAGCGCCGGGTCGACCTGAAAGTCTGGCACGAGCGCTTCGATCACGCGCTCAACCCCAATCACGTCAAGTTGCACAGCTATCCGGTGGTGGACGCGTCTGGGCGCTTCCTGCACAACGAGTGCGTGGCACGCATGCGGCTCGAACGGACGTCCGAGTGGCTGCACGCCGGGGATTTCGTTCCGTGGCTCGCCCGGCTCGGGAACCTGCCGCGCCTCGACGACATGGTGGTCGACCTCGCGCTCGATCGCCTGCAGCGCGGCGCCGACGACATCTGCATCAACCTTTCGGCACAGGCGATGAACGACGCAGTGCTGGTCCATCGCATGGCCAGCAAGCTCGGCGCGGCCGGCGAGCACGCATCGCGGCTCTGGATCGAGGTGCCGGAACACGGCGCGTTCCAGCACATGGAGCGCTTTCGGGTGCTGTGCGCGTTGCTGAAACCCCTGGGCTGCCGGATCGGCATCGAACACGTCGGCCACCAGGTTTCGCGCATAGGACAGCTGCACGACCTGGGAATCGACTACATCAAGATCGACGCCGCGTTCGTGAAGGCGATCGACGAAAACCAGGCGAACCAGGTGTTCCTGCGCGGGCTGGCGATGATCGCGCACTCGATCGGGCTCAGCACGCTGGCCGAAGGAGTGGATTCCGCCGCCGAACTGCGCACCCTGGTCGAGATCGGATTCGACGGTGCAACCGGTCCGGCCATCACCGCGATGCAGGGTAGCGAAGCGACCCTGTCCTGAAAGGCGTCAGAACAGGGCGGTGTCCTCGCCCAGCAGCCCGAGGTGGGTTCCGTTCTCGCGCAATCCGCGACGCTCCATCAGCTTGCGCTGCGCCGCTGGCGGCAGATCGGTGAAACGGATCAGGTTCTTCTCGATCAGCACGTTCACCAGGTCGTCGAGCACCCGCACCACCTCGCGGTCGGATTCGGCGAAACGTGACTGCGGGCCGGAGAAGCGGCTCCCGAACGCGACCACGTCGGCGTCATCCGCAGCGACGGGCTCGAACCCTTCCATCGGATCCAGGCTCACCGCGACTATCCCGCCGTCCGCATCGCGTCGCACGTAGCGCATCTGTCCCGTCTCCCGCATCCCCGCTACCTCACCAGCGAACCGCCACCATCAGCCATCGGTGAGCAGTTTGCCGTTGTTGATCAGGTGTTCGATGATCTGCTGGTCGGTTCCGATCGCGAGCAGATCGCCGGCACTTTGCAGTTCGATCGTCTGGTAGGCGACCGTTGCGTCGTGTTCGGCGTCACCGGTGAACTCGCCGCTCGTGCTGATCCTGACCAGCGTGCTGCCGCCGTCCTCGCTCGCCTCGAAATGCAGGAAGTTCGACAGGTTGTCCTGGTTTTCGAGTTGAAGCAGGTCGCGCAGGTCGAGCACATCGCCGCCGTCACCGGCCGCACGGCTGTCGAACTCGCTGATCGTGTCCTCGGCACCTGGATCGGCGAGCGACCACCGGAACACGTCCGCACCGATATCACCCTCCAGGACCGTGTTGCCCTCGAGATCGTTCAGCATGTTGCCGGCGCCGACGATGTCGACCAGGAAACCGGCGCTCATCGTGACGTCACCGTCGTTGTCGGTCCCCTGCACCGCGAAGTCGAGCGGAATCTCGACGATGCTGATCGGCTTCTCGACCGTGAAGCCCAGGAACTTCCACGAGGTGTCGTCGCTGGCGCTGAGTTCCACCCGGTCGAACGCGAGATCGGCGTCGAGTCCGTTGCGCGACAGATCGATCCAGTACTCGGGGCTATCGTTGTTGGCGATCATCACCATCGAACCGTCGCTGCCGACATAGCTGCCACTGATCTCTCCGGAATCGAGCAGCACGCCGGCCCGATACACCTTCCAGACCAGCACGTCGTCCGTGCTGAGGTTGCCTACATTGAGCGAGACGCCACTCAAGGCATCGGCGAAACTCATCGCCAGCACTTCGGGGGTCGCGTTCTTCGGATCGTCGATCAGGTTGTCGCCGATACCGAGCCCGTCGCGCGACGGGTTGAGTCGTTGCGCATTGGCACTGAAGACCACGCTGGTCACCGGATCCCCGATCCCGGCTCCAGTCGCCGGGTCGTAGCTTGCGTAGATCGCAGTTGCGAGTGACTCGTAGGGCTTGCCGGGAACGAGTTCGAGGTCGTTGAAATCGGGTGACGTGGCAATGACTTCGGCGAACGCCTTCACCAGCGTGAACGTATAGCTGCCGGCCGCATCGACGGCCACCGTGAAGACCACGTCTCCGGTGCCGTCGGTGGCCACCAGCGTACCGTCGGACTGCAGCGCGTAGACGAGACCTTCCGGCGCGAGTCCCAGGCTCGGAGCCAGGCTGAAGGCCGCGATGCCGTCGACCGAAGTGGCGTCGATGGATCCGGTCACCGACAGCCCGGCCGCGTTGACCACGACCGCGTCGTCGACGTCGACGATCACCGGTTCCGAATCGTCGATCGTGACGTCGATCGCGGCGTCCGCCGATGCGATGCCGTCGCTGACGGAAACGGCTATGGATTCGATGAAGCCCTGGTCGGTCGCGCCGCTCTGGCTGTCGTTGTCGACCGTCGCGAGAAGCGTGTATTCGTAGCCGTAAACGCCATTCTCGTAGGAGGTGATGACAAGGCGGCCGTAAGGCGTGGTCACGCTCTCGCCGACCAGTTCGCC
Source organism: Pseudomonadota bacterium (assembly GCA_963204845.1). GTDB lineage: Bacteria > Pseudomonadota > Gammaproteobacteria > Pseudomonadales > UBA5518 > UBA5518. Next base: position 6,362 of record CAUJIL010000103.1, read on the forward strand.
CATCCCGGCGCTGACGTCGAACACCACACCCGCGATCGTGATCGTCTCGATGTCCTCGAGTCCGTCGGCGTCGCTGATGGTGATCGTTCCGGTCACCACGACCGGAGCGCTTCCTTCCGCCGTACCGCCAGGCAAGCCATCCTCGAACACCAGGTGCACCGCAGGCGCGATCGCTATCAGCGGCGGGTGGTCGGTGGGGGTTGTTGCCGTGGTCGCGGTCGTCGCGGTCGTCGCGGTCGTCGCGGTCGTCGCGGTCGTCGCGGTCGTCGCGGTCGTCGCGGTCGTCGCCGTGGTCGCCGTGGTCGCCGTGGTCGCGGTCGT
>CAUJIL010000104.1 GCA_963204845.1 Pseudomonadota bacterium
TGCGACGTCGGGGCGTTCGCGTTCCACGCGCGCAGCAAATGCCAGCGGGGCCTCACCCTGAGCACGCTCGATGCCCGCCGCGGCCAGCCGCGCGCAGGCGTGCAGGTACGCCGCGGTGGCGGCATCGCGACGGCGCACCGGGCGCATCCCGAACAGACTGGCGGCCACCAGCAGCAGCGCCAGCGCCCCGCAGCCGAGCAGCAGCGCCACCACCCGCGCCGGACTCACCGCGCCAAGCAGCCGCGACAGCAGCGCGGTCTGCCGCTCGGCGTCGTAGTTCAGCACCGCGCGCGCCCAGTGGTAGGTCAGCGTGTCCCAGCGCATGCGCAGCCACCCGAGCAGCCGCACGTTGCGGTAACGTTCGATCGCCAGTGGACTGCCGGCCAGGAATTCCGCGCCGAGCGCATCCCCCACCCCCGACTCGATGCGCTCGGGCGCCACCGCCGCGGTCGGGTCGAAGCGCACCCAGCCACGCTGCGGCAGCCAGGCCTCGGCCCACGCGTGCGCGTCGAACTGATGCACCAGCAGATAGCCCTGCCACGGATTGCGCTCCCCGCCCTGGTAGCCGACCACCACGCGCGCGGGGATTCCGGCCGCGCGCAGCAGTACCGTGAACGCACTCGCGTAGTGCTCGCAGAAGCCGCGCCGCTCGCCGAACAGGAAATCGTCCACGCTGTCGCGCCCGAGCAGCGGCGGCGACATCGTGTAGACGAAGTTCTCGTCGTGGAACCAGCGCAGCACGCGCTCGATGTAGCGCTCGTCGCTGCCCGCGGCCGCGCGCCACTCCCCGGCGAGCGCCGCGGCGCGCGGATTGAATCCGGGCGGCAACTGCAGCTCGGACTGCCGGCGCAGCGCGCCGAGTTCCGGCTCCAGGCGTGCCGCAAGGTCGGCGCTCACCCGGTAGCGCAGCCGCTGCACCACCGGACGGGAATTCATCAGGCGGTAGTCGCTGCCGAGGCGCAAGCCCTCGTCGAAGGCGAGCGGATAGCCCAGTACGTACAGCCACGGCTGGTTGCTGGCCTCGAGGATGATCTCGTAGGCGCTGTCCGCGCCACCCGGCACATGACTGATCGGTCGCAGCGCGGGTCGTGCCGCGCCCTGCAACGCGAGTTCGGACTCCATGCGCGACAGCCCACCCTGGCGCCACTGGCGGCCATCGAACTCCGACAGCACCAGCCCGCGCCAGTACAGTTCGCGCGCCGGCGGCACCGCAGCGTCGAAGGTGGCGCGGAACGCCAGCTCGCTGGAGGCGCTGAGCCGCGCCACGTCCCCCGGTGACATCGTTGCCGACGGCCCGGTGCGCGCCCCGCTGGTGTTCTGCGGAATCGACCACAGCGGCGCGATGCGCGGGAACACCACGAACATCAGCAGCATGATCGGCACCGCCTGCAGCAGCATACGGGTGGCGATCGCAAACGGTTGCAGCCAACCTCCACCCGGATCGCCCTGGTGACGCGCGACCATGGCGGCGGTGACGCCGAAGGTCGCGAACAATGCATACGCGGCGTACGGGATCTCCTGCTCGAACAGCAGCTGGCAGGCGATCAGGAAATACGCGACGAACACAATGACGAGGAAATCGCGGGCGCTGCGCATCTCGAGCGCCTTCAACGCGGCCGCCACCACCAGCAGCGCTACCGTTGGCTCGAGTCCGTTCAGCGCGCGCCACTGCAATCCTACGGCCAGGAAGGACATCAGCACCAGCAACGCCCGCACCGCACGCCCCGGAAACGACCACGCCCCCTGGTGCACACGGTGCCGCCATACGGTCGCGACGACCACGACCAGCAGCACCCACGCGGGCAGGCGAGCGGCGTGGGGACCGATGCCGAGCAGCAACGCGAACAGCGACCAGGCGAGCGCGCGGCGCGGGAGTTGCGCGCTCATGCCGGCGCCTCCTGCAGGCCGAACAGCGCCAGCGCGGTCAGCGCCTGTTCGCGTTGCGCGTCGCCGCTGGCCGGCGGCAGGCTGCAGCCTGGCAGCTCGAGCCCGTACTCGCTGCCCTGCGCCTGCAGTTCGAGCACCCAGCGGCACAGCAGCGCGAGCCGCGACTCCACGTCGGCGCGGCCCTCGGTGTCGCTCCAGCGCAGCCAGCGGCTGCGATCGGCGAAGGCGCGCTGGTCCAGCGTCTGCAGGCGTTGTCCGCGGGCGAGCGTTTTCCATACCACGTGGCGCAGCGGATCGCCGCTGCGGTAGTCACGGAAACCCGCGAAATCCTCGCTGCCCGGATCGTGCGTGATCGGGCCTTCGTCACCGTCACGACTGCAGAGCGGTGCGTCGCCTGTCGCGGCGGGGTGTGGGTAGACGACGCACCGCTGCGCCAGATCGAGCGAGGTCCAGGCCCGCAACAAACCGAGCGGGTAGGCGCTCGCGATCCGCACCCGCGGCGCGCGCAGCCAGCCCCGGCGCGGCGCGCGCAGGTACAGTGTGAGCGTCTGTGCGCCACCGCGCGGCACGTGCGCGCCCTGCCCCTCCTCGCCTTCCCAGCCGACCAGCAGTCCGTCGTGCACGCGCCGTCCGGCGTCGGCGAGCTGCACCACGAAACCCGCCTCGGCGCCGGCGAACACGGCCTCGGCGCTGCCGCCCGCCACGCGGAGCTGCGCCAGGTTCGCGTAGGTGTGCAGTACACCGACGACGAACAACCCTGCGAGCAGGAACGCCAGTGCGAACACGAGGTTGCTCTCGTAGTTGATCCCGGTGAGCAGCAGCGCGAGCAGCAGCGCGAGGAACGCGAAACCGCTGCCAGTCGGGAAGATGAAGATGTTGCCCCGATCGAGCAGTACCGCGCGCGCGGCCGGAATGCGCCGCGCGATCCACGCGTCACGCAACGCGCGCACCGAGTGGCGAAGACGCCGCAGGTGCGCCGCCAGACGCATCAGTCGAAGACGTCCACTTCACGCAACAGGCGTTGCGCGAGCGCGCGGCCGTCGCCGACGAAGTCCCCGGCGGCGCGCAGCCGGTGCGCGGTGACCGCGGGCAGCACCGCCTGCACGTCCTCGGGCACCACGTGCGTGCGCGCCTCCATGTACGCCCAGGTGCGTGCCGCCGCCATCAGCGCCAGCGCACCGCGCGGCGACAAGCCCTGCGCAAAACCCGGTGCGCCACGGGAGAACGCCACCAGCCGCTGCAGGTAGTCGAGCAGTTGCGCGGAGGCGCCGGTGCGTGCCGCCTCGTGCTGGATGCGATGCAACTGCTCGCGCGTGAGGCGAGTGGTCAGCGCATCGACCGTGACCGCGTTGCCACCGCCGGCGAGGATCGCCCGCTCGGCCGCCTGGTCCGGATAGCCGATCTCGATGCGCATCAGGAAACGGTCGAGTTGCGACTCGGGTAGCGCAAACGTCCCGGCCTGGGTGTGGGGATTCTGGGTCGCGATCACGAAGAAGTCCGCCGGCAGCGGCCGCGTCTCGCCCTCCACCGTGACCTGGCGCTCGGCCATCGCCTCGAGCAGCGCGCTCTGCGTCTTCGGGGTGCTGCGGTTGATCTCGTCGGCCAGCAGCACCTCGGTGAACACCGGCCCCGGATGGAAGCTGAACGCGCCCGCGTTGCGGTCGAACACCGACACCCCGAGGATATCGCCGGGCAGCATGTCGCTGGTGAACTGCACGCGCGTGAAGTCGAGCCCGAGCACGCGCGCCAGCGCGTGCGACAGCGTGGTCTTGCCCATCCCGGGCAGGTCCTCGATCAGCAGGTGGCCGCGCGAGAACAGCGCACACAGCGCGAGCCGGATCTGGCGGTCCTTGCCCAGCAGGACCTTGCCGACCTCACGCACGACGCCTTCGATGATGTCCTGCACCTGCTGCTCCCTGTGGGTCCGGTCGGCGGCATTACGTGTGCGCTTGCGGATCGGACCTACGCGTGGCCTTGCCATGTCCGGGCACAGCCCGGACCTACGCGAGCCCGTAGGTTCGGCCTGTGGCCGAACATACCGTTGGCCGGGCCGTGTCCGGGCACAGCCCGGACCTACGCGTGGTCGCGCGCGGCGCGCAGGCCGCGCGCGATGTCCTCCTGGATGTCGGCGACGTCCTCCAGTCCCACCGCGATGCGGATCAGTTCCTGCGTGATGCCCTGCGCGTGGCGCTCCGCGTCGGACAGCCGCCCGTGCGTGGTGGTCGCCGGATGCACCACGGTGGTCTTGGCGTCGCCGAGGTTCGCCGTGATCGACATCAGGCGGGTCGCGTCGATGAAGCGCCATGCCGCGTCACGCCCGCCGTCGACCGTGAACGACAGCACGCCACCGAAACCCCGCTGCTGGCGGCACGCGAGCGCGTGCTGCGGATGCGTGGGCAGGCCCGGGTAGTTGACCGCCCCCACGCCGGGCTGCTCGCGCAGCCAGTGTGCGATCGCGAGCGCGCTGGCGCTGTGCGCCTCCATGCGGATGCGCAGCGTCTCCAGCCCCTTCAGGAATACCCAGGCATTGAACGGGCTCAGGCACGGGCCGGCCGAACGCTGGAACGCCACGATCTGCTCCATCAGTTCGCGCCGCCCGCACAGCACGCCGCCGAGGCAGCGCCCCTGCCCGTCGATGTACTTGGTCGCCGAGTGCACCACCACGTCGGCGCCGAGCGCGAGCGGTTGCTGCAGCGCGGGCGTGAGGAAACAGTTGTCGACCACCAGCAGTGCGCCGTGCGCCTTCGCGATCGCCGCCACGCGCGCGATGTCGACCACCTCGCAGAGCGGATTGGACGGTGTTTCGAGGAACAGCATGCGCGTGCGCGGGCCGAGCGCCGCCTCCCACGCCGCGTAGTCGGTGGCGTCGACGTAATCGACGCCGACACCGAACTTCGCGATGAAGCGGTTCAGCAGCATCGTGGTGGAACCGAACACGCCGCGCGAGCAAACGATCCGCGCGCCGGCGTCGAGCAGGCTCATGCAGGCGGCGAGGATCGCCGCCATCCCGGAGGCCGTGGCCACCGCCTGCTCGGCGCCCTCGAGCGCCGCGATGCGCTCCTCGAACACGCGCACGGTGGGATTCGTGTAGCGCGAATAGACGTTGCCGCCGCCGTCGGCGACGCGCCCGGCGGCCTCGGCGGCCGAGCCGAACACATAGCTCGAGGTCAGGAACAGCGCCTCGGAGTGCTCGCCCTCGGCAGTGCGCACCTGCCCGGCTCGCACGGCGAGCGTATCGGGGCGGGAGGCGGCGAGTATCCGCTGCCGTTCGTCGTCGTTCATCGGCAGGCTGCCTCCGGGGGGCGGTTCAGGCCGTGTGGTTGTGCAATCCGACCAGCGCGCTGTCGCCGGCCTGCGCCGAGGCATCGCAGCCGGCGCGCGAGCGGTCGTTGCGCTCGGCGTGCAGACGCTCGAGGTAGACGGCATCGACGTCACCGGTGACGTAGTCGCCGTCGAACACCGAGCAGTCGAAACGCTCGATCATCGGATTGCCGTCGCGCGAACACGAGATCAGGTCCTCGAGGTCCTGGTACACCAGCCAGTCCGCACCGATCAGCGTGCAGACTTCCTCGTCGGTGCGCCCATGCGCCACCAGTTCCTCGGCCGAGGGCATGTCGATGCCGTAGACGTTGGGCCAGCGCACCGCGGGCGCCGCGGAGGCGAAATAGACCTGCCGGGCGCCGGCGTCGCGCGCCATCTGGATGATCTCGTTGCAGGTCGTGCCGCGCACGATCGAGTCGTCGACCAGCAGCACGTTCTTGTCGCGGAACTCGAGTTCGATGGGGTTCAGCTTCTGGCGCACCGACTTCTTGCGCATCGCCTGCCCCGGCATGATGAAGGTGCGCCCGATGTAGCGGTTCTTCATCAGTCCCTCGCGGAACTTCACGTCGAGTTCGTAGGCAATGACCTGGGCTGCGACACGGCTGGTGTCGGGGATCGGGATCACGACGTCGATGTCGTGGTCGGGACGCAGGCGCTTGATCTTCTCGGCCAGCCGCTCCCCCTGGCGCAGGCGCGCCTTGTAGACCGAGATGCCGTCCATGATCGAGTCCGGACGCGCGAAGTAGACGTGCTCGAAGATGCACGGCGTGAGGCGCGGGTTCCCGGCGCATTGCTGTGTGTGCAACCGGCCGCGCGCGTCGATGTACACGGCCTCGCCGGGCGCCACGTCGCGGATCACGCGGAAGCCGAGCACATCGAGCGCCACGCTCTCCGAGGCAATCATGTATTCGAAGCCATCCGCCGACTCGCGCTCCCCGAAGATCAGCGGGCGGATGCCGAACGGGTCGCGAAAGCCCACGATCCCGTAGCCGGCGATCATCGCCAGCGCTGCGTAGCCGCCGCGCGCGCGCCGGTGCAGGCCGGCCACGGCGGTGAAGATGTCCTGCGGATCGGGGACCAGCTTGCCGAGGATCTGCAGCTCGTGCGCGAACACGTTCAGCAGCACCTCGCTGTCGGAATCGGTGTTGATGTGGCGCAGGTCGGCCTGGAACACCTGGGCGCGCAGTTCGTCGGAGTTGGTCAGGTTGCCGTTGTGCGCCAGGCAGATGCCGTACGGGCTGTTGACGTAGAACGGCTGCGCTAGCGCGGAGCTGCCGCTGCCGGCGGTCGGGTAGCGCACGTGGCCGATGCCGATGTTGCCGCTGAGGCGTTCCATGTGTTCGCTGCGGAACACGTCGCGCACCAGGCCATTACCCTTGCGCTGTTTGAATACGCCCTGATCGCAGGTGACGATTCCCGCCGCATCCTGCCCACGGTGCTGCAGCACGGTCAGCGCATCGTAGAGCTGCTGGTTGACCACGCTGCGACCGACGATTCCGGCGATTCCGCACATGACCGGCGATCTCCCTCAGTTGCCCGCGCCGGCGAGCCAGGCGCTCAGCATACCGGTGAATTCCCTGAACCAGCTCTCGAGCAGCAGCAGGTGCGGTAGCAGCAGCGAACCCTGCCACCACGCGAAACGCTCCAGATCGAGCACGCCGCGCAGCATCACCACCGCAGCCAGCAGCACGAACACCCCGCGCGCGAAGCCGAACGCCATGCCGAGCACGCGGTCGAAGGCGCCGAGGCCGGCGAACTCGATCAGGCTGCGCAGCAGCCGCCCACACAGCCCGGCGGCGATCAGCGTGATCACGAACAGCAGCGCGAAGGCGACGATCGCACGCCCGGTCTCGTCGGCGATCCAGCCCGACAGCAGATACGCGAGGCGATCCGAGAGCAGAAGTGCGGCCACGAAGGCGAGCACCCAGCCGGCCAGCGAGAAGGCCTCGCGCACGAAGCCGCGCAACAGGCTGGCCAGCGTCGAGACGCCGATCACGCTCACGATGACCCAGTCCGCAGCGTTCAGCGCTTCCACGCGATTTCCAGTCCGGTGAATGGCGCGGGCATTCTAGCAAAGGCCAGGCACATCGGGGCTCAGGGATAATACCGCGTGACGTAACCCTTGACGCCGAGCTTGCGCTGCACCTCGGACGCCACCGCATCGGCGTCGGCGCGATCGAGCTTGGGATTCACGTAGACACGGTACTGCTGCGCGCCGGGCTTGCCGCCCGACTGCAGGATCGTGTGAAACCCCGCCGCATTGGCGCGTTGCTGAATCTCGCGCGCGTTGGCGATCTGCGAAAACACGCCGAGCTGAACCGCCCACTGCTGCGGCAGACCGCGCGCGTCGGTCGCCACCGGCGGGACCGGCCGCAGTTCCTTCGGCGCTGGCCGGACCGTGGCCGCGGGCTCGGCCGCGGCTGCCGGCCGGGTGTCGGGAGTCGTGACGGCGGCGGGTGCTGTCTGCGGCGCAGCTGCCACCTGCGGCTCGGACGCCGCTTCGGCGGCCGCGGACTCGCGCTCGGCCGACCAGTCGGGTTCGGGCGGCAACTGCGGACGCGAGGGTTCATCGACCGTGAAGCGCTCGCTGGGTGGCTCCTCGGGGATCTGGCTGCGTTGACTGATCTCGCGCACCGGCGAACTGTCGAAGATCACCGGCCATGCGATCACGCCCAGCGCGACCAGCACGGCCGCACCGACCAGTCTGTGCTTCATTGCCTCGGTCACGTTCACTCCCCGCGCCGCGCCTGGCGCGCCTCCAGCCATTCGAGCGCGGGCCCCACGGTGTGGAACGACCCGCATACCACCAGCCTGTCACCGGGCGCCAGTTCGCGCTCGGCCGCCACCAGCGCGGTTGCCACCGCGGGCGCGAACTCGAGCGGCCGGCCCCCGCCTGCATCGCCCAGCGCGACCGCCGCCTCCTGCGCCGGCAGCGCACGCGCCTGCGGCAGCGTCGCGAACGTCCACGCGTCGGCCAGCGGCGCGAGCGCCGCCAGCATCGCACCCACGTCCTTGTCGCGCATCGCGGCGAACAGGATCCGCGTGCGCCCG
>CAUJIL010000105.1 GCA_963204845.1 Pseudomonadota bacterium
ACGGTTGATGAGCGTCCATCGCCGCACCAAGATCGTCGCCACGCTGGGGCCGGCCAGCAGTTCGGAGCCCACGATTGCCGCCTTGATCGCCGCCGGCGTCGATGTGTTCCGGCTGAACTTCTCGCACGGCCACGTCGACGAGCACCGCGCGCGCGCCGCACTGGTGCGCGAACTCAGCCGCCGCGCCGGCCGCGAGGTCGCGCTGCTCGGCGACCTGCAGGGGCCGAAGATCCGCATCCGCTGTTTTCGCGAGGGCGCGGTCGAACTCGCCGAAGGCGCGGCCTTCACGCTCGACTGCGAACTGGCCGACCACGCCGGCGACCAGCACGCGGTCGGCGTTGATCTGGCGACGCTGCCCGCATGCGTCGCCGCCGGCGACGTGCTGATCCTCGACGACGGTCGCATCAGTCTGGTCGTCACGGCGGTGCGCGGACGCCGCGTCGAATGCGCGGTGCGCATGGGCGGCCGGTTGTCGAACCGCAAGGGACTGAACCGTCTCGGCGGCGGCTTGTCGGCGCCGGCGCTGACCGAACGCGACCGCGAGGACATCGCGCACGCCGCCGAACTCGGGCTGGACTATCTTGCGGTGTCGTTTCCGCTCAGCGCGGCCGACATCGAACACGCGCGCCGGCTGCTGGAGGCCACCGGTTGCGAGGCGCGCATCATCGCGAAGATCGAGCGCGCCGAGGTGGTACACGACGACGCGGTGCTCGACGCCATGGTGCTCGCCGCCGACGGCATCATGGTCGCGCGCGGCGATCTGGGCGTCGAGGTCGGCGACGCAGAGCTGATCGGGATCCAGAAGCGTCTGATCCGCAAGGCGCGCCGTGCCGACCGGCTGGTGATCACCGCCACCCAGATGATGGAGTCGATGGTGAGCAGCCCGATCCCGACCCGCGCCGAGGTATTCGACGTCGCGAACGCGGTGCTCGACGGCACCGATGCGGTGATGCTGTCGGCGGAGACCGCGAGCGGCCGTTTCCCGGTCGAGACGGTGAAGGCGATGGCGAACACCTGCCTCGGCGCCGAGACCTATCCCGATCTGCGACGCTCGCAGCACCGCATGGACCGTGCGTTCACGCGCATCGACGAGACGATCGCGATGGCGGCCGTCTACGCGGCGAATCACCTCGAGCGCGTCGCCGGCATGGTGTGCCTGACCGAGTCCGGCACCACCGCGCTGCGCATGTCGCGCCTCAGTTCGGGACTGCCGATCTACGCGCTGAGCCGCCACCCCGAGGTGGTGCGGCGCATGTGCCTGTATCGCGGCGTGCAGCCGCTGCTGTTCGACTACACGGCGAGCGCCAGCGGCGAGGTCGCGCAGGACGCGGTGCGGGAACTGGAACGCCGTGGTTTCGTCACGCGCGGCGAACGCCTGATCCTGACCCGCGGTGATCTGCTCGGGGTCGGCGGTTCAACCACCACGCTCAAAATCCTGGAACCGTAGGTCCGGGCTGTGCCCGGACATTCGTTCGGCCACAGGCCGAACCTACGGCAGCGTTCGCGTGCCCGGACATTGTGCGGGACATTCGTTCGGCCACCGGCCGAACCTACGGCTTGTCGGCGCTGACCACCCACATCGCGTAATAGGAATGCGCGCCGCCGAAGGCGTGGCCCAGCGCGAGCCGCGCACCGTCGACCTGGTGTTCGCCCGCCATGCCGCGCACCTGCAGCGCGGCCTCGCCGAAGCGCAGCATGCCGGAGGCGCCGATCGGGTTCGACGACAGCACGCCGCCGGAGGGATTGATCGGAATATCGCCGGTCATCGCCGTGGCGCCGGCCTCGGTGAGTTTCCAGCCCTCGCCTTCGCCGCAGATGCCCAGCGTCTCGAGGTACATCGGTTCGTACCAGCTGAACGGAACGTAGAGTTCGGCGACGTCGATCTGGCGCCGCGGATCGGTGATGCCGGCCTTCGAATACACGTCCTTCGCGCAGGCGATCAGCGACTTCGGATGGATGTTGTCCTTGCCGGCGTACATCACGCCGTCGGCACGCGTGGACGTGGCGACGATCCAGGCCGGCGGATGCGGCGAACGCATGGCGATCTGTTCGTCGGCGATCACCAGCGCGCAGGCGCCGTCCGAGGACGGGCAGCTCTCCAGGAAATGCAGCGGTTCCCACAGCATCGGCGACTGCTGCACCATCGCCAGATCGATGTTCGGGATCTGCAGGTGCGCGTACGGGTTGCGGCAGGCGTTCAGCCGGTCCTTCACCGCGACCAGGCAACCGATGTGCTCCGGCGCGTGGTACTTCTGCATGTACAGTCGCATGTAGGGCGCGAAGAAACCGCCGGCGCCCGCGTTCACGTGCGGCACGAACGGCATGCGCGGCGACAACGCCCAGGTCGCGTTCGACTCGGACTGCTTCTCGAAGGTCACGGTCAGCACGCGGCGAAACGCCCCGCTCTGCACGTAGTTCGCCGCCACCACCGCGGTGGACCCGCCGACGCTGCCGGCGGTGTGCACGCGCAACACCGGCTTGCCGTTGCCGCCGAGCGCATCGGTCAGGTACAGCTCGGGCATCACGACGCCTTCGAACATGTCCGGCGCCTTGCCGAGCACCACCGCGTCGATGTCCTGCCACCCGCAACCGGCATCCGCCAGCGCGCGTTCGGCCGCCTGGCGCACCAGGCCCGCGATCGAGACTTCCTTGTGCTTGGACTTGTGCTTGGTCTGGCCGATACCGACCACTGCCGCGCGATTTGCCATGATTCAGGCCTCCAGTACCGCGACCAGGTTCTGCTGCAGGCAATGCCCCGAAGTCGCGTGAGCGACCCCGCGATCGGCCTTGCCCTCGAGGATGCGTCCGGCGACGTAACCGATGCGGTCGAAACCGGCGACCATCATCGCGTTCGCGGCCAGCGCGCCGCCGGAGAGGTTGACCGGCACGTCGTCGGCCAGCCCCAGCTCACGACGCAGGATGATCTCCTGGTGGCTGAACGGCGCGTGCAGCTCCACCAGGTCCACCGCGCCGCGCGCCACCCCGGCCTGCTCCGCCGCGAGCCGCGTCGACGGAGAACGCGTGAGATCGCGCGCGCCGAGGATGCCGGTCTCCATGCGATGGTCGATGCCGCGGATCCACGCCGGGCGCCCGCACAACCGCCGCGCCGCGTCGCCGGAGGCGAGGATCATCGCCGAGGCGCCGTCGGTGATCGGCGCGCAGTCGTGGCGGCGCAACGGCGACACGAAGGTCGGCTCGGC
>CAUJIL010000106.1 GCA_963204845.1 Pseudomonadota bacterium
CGACGACGAGGACGAGGAGCGCCGCGCCTACGCCGCGCTGCGGCGCCGCTACGGCTGGCAGATGCACCTGCTGGATTTCTTCTCGCGCCTGGGCGGCAAGATCGACCAGCGCGCGGTGATCGCGATCCGCACCGACGGCGCCCGCCGCCGGCGCTGAGGCTTGTCGTTCAGAGTCCGGTGTGCAGGCCGCACTCGCGGTGGTCGAGCACCTTGGTGGGGTCGAAGTAGTGGCGGCACGAGGGCAGGCCCCGGCTCTCGACGTAGCGCGCCACGTCCTGCTCGCTCCATTCGAAGATCGGCGCCACGCGCAGGATGCCGCGCCGCTCGTCCCACGACACGATGTCCAGTGAACGCCGGAACTCGGTCTCGTCGCGGCGAATGCCGGTCAGCCAGAGCTCGGGCTGCAGTTCCTGCAGCGCGCGCTCGAAGGGTTCGAGCTTGATGTTGCGCGTGAACTGCTCGTGCAGGTCGGCCTCGTCGAGCTGCGGAATCCCGCCGTAGAGTGCGTTCCAGCGCTCGGCGCTCATGCGCGGCGTGTAGACCTTCATGTTCAGCGGCAGCAGCTTCATCAGCTTCTCGGCCACCACGTAGGTGTCGCGCAGGTTGTAGCCGGTATCGACCCACACCACCGGCACGCCGGGGTCCACGCCGCTGACCAGATCCAGCATCAACGCCGCGTTCGGACCGAAACTCGTGCTCATGAACGGACGCAGGCCCAAGCCGAGCGCCCAGCGCACGATGTCCTGCGCCGACGCGCCGGCGAGGTCCCGGTTCACGCGGGCGAGATCCAGAGATGCGACGGTGTCCTTGATGGCGGCCAACCCCATACCTGCTGTCCGAGCTGCTCCTGAGCGCGGGCATTATAAGAAAAACGTATCGTCGGCCTAATATCGATGCTGCATATGGTTATTTCAGGCGGCCGGCCGTTAAGATCCCACCGATGAATACCCGGGTGCAACGGCTGATCGACGCGAACACCGCCTACGCCGGCGTGTTCGCCCACGGCATGGGCCAGAGCATGGTGTTCGCGATGCTGCCGGCGCTCGGCCGTGAGATCGGGCTGCGCGAGGTGATGATCGGTTCGATCATCTCGATGTCCTCGCTGGTGTTCTTCGTCGCCAGCCGCGTCTGGGGCCGTCTCAGCGACCGCCTGGGCCGCAAGCGGGTGATCCTGACCGGGCTGTGGGGCTACACGGTCGGCACGCTGGCCTTCGCGCTGCTGTTCGGCCTCGGGATGTGGGGCGTGCTGGGCGGCACGCTGCTCTACGCGCTCATCATGGTCACGCGCATGGCGCAGGCGGTGGCGATGTCCGGCACCGCTCCGGCGACCTCGGCCTACATCGCCGACACCACCACGCCGGCGATGCGCGCCTCCGGGATGGGACGTCTCGCCGCCGCCAGCAACATCGGCTCGATTATGGGGCCGGCGATCGCCGGCACGCTGGCGGCGTTCAGCCTGCTGCTGCCGCTGCTGTTCGCCGCCGCCGCGACGGTGGGCGCGGCGCTGCTGATCCGCGCCCGGCTGCCCGACACCGGGGTGCGCATCGGCACCCACCAGCCGGCCGTGAAACTGCGTCTGCGCGACCGCCGCTTCCGCGGGCTGCTGCTGCTCGGGATGGCGGTGTTCAGCGTGTTCGCGATCGTGCAGCAGACGCTCGCCTTCCGCATCCAGGACACGCTGGGGCTCGACACCCGCACCACCGCGACCACCTACGGCTACGCGATGATGTTCCTGGCGGCCGCGTCGCTGCTGTCGCAGTCGCTGGTGGTGCAGCGGCTGAAGCCGCCGCCCTTGCTCTTGCTGCGTATCGGGTTGCCGCTGCTGCTGCTCGCCAGCGCCGCGCTGAGCACCGCGCAGACCTTCGTCGCCTTCGGCGCAACCATGGCGCTGATGGGCCTGGCGCTGGGGCTGTGCGGTCCGGGCTTCAACGCCGCCATCTCGCTGGCGGTCAGCGCGCGCGAACAGGGTGCCGCCGCCGGCATCGCGACTGCGATCCCGGCGCTGGGCTTCATCCTCGGGCCGGTCGCGGGAACCTGGCTGTACCAGTACGAACCGGGCTACCCGTACCTGCTGACCACGTTGATCCTGGTCCCCACCGCGATCGCCGCGTTCCGCATCCGCACCCACGTGCACGCGGACGCCTGACCCGCCGCGCCCGTTCTTCCGGCCTCTACCCCGTGGAACCGTAGGTCCGGGCTGTGCCCGGAAAATGTTCCGCCAACGACATGTTCGGCCACAGGCCGAACCTACGCAGGCACGTCCGGCGCCACACGGAACGACCGGGCACGTTCGCGTAGGTCCGGGCTGTGCCCGGACATGTGCCCGCACAGCCGTTCGGCCACAGGCCGAACCTACGCGGACATCCTCGTGCGTGCGGCGGTTGGCTCGTAGGTCCGGGCTGTGCCCGGACATTGTTCGGCCGCAGGCCGAACCTACGGGCATCGCGTTGGTCCGGGCTGTGCCCGGACACGCGCAGCTGCGCGGCGCCGCGACGCCATCACGACATCGGCGGCGGCTCGTAGCGGTCGATGATCTCGCGCACCAGGCCGCTGCGCACGATGTCGGCGCGCTCGAAGCAATGCACGTGCACGCCAGGCACACCCGCGAGCCGCCCGATCGCATCCTCGAGCCCGTTGCGGCCGCGGATGTCGCTCTGGCGCACATCGCCGTTGACCACCACGCGGCTGTCCTCGCCGATCCGCGTGAGGAACATCTTCATCTGCGCCGGCGTGGTGTTCTGCGCCTCGTCGAGCACCACGAAGGTGCGCTCGTCGAAGGTCTTGCCGCGCATGTACGCCAGCGGCGAGGCGACGATGCGCCCGTGCCGCAGGCAGTACTCCACGGTGCCGGCGCCGAGGCGCGCGTTCAGGATGTCGCGGAACGCATCGATGTACGGCGAGAACTTCTCGTGCAGGTCGCCCGGCAGGAAACCGAGCTGTTCGCCGGCCTCGACCGCCGGGCGCGTCAGGATGATGCGATCGATCTGCCCCGCTTCCAGCGCCTGTGCGGCCAGTGCGCCCGCGCAGTAGCTCTTGCCGGTGCCGGCCGGGCCGATGCCGAAGGTCAGGCAGTGGTTGCGGATCGCCTCGATGTAGCGTCTCTGGGCGGGAGTGCGGGCCGTGAGGGGCGCCGGGGAGCGGCTGGCGGCGTAGGCGGTGTGCAGGTTGTGGGTCCTGGCGTTGAGATCGACGACGATGGCGCTGTCGTTCTCGTAGCGCCGCGGGTGGCGCGTCTTGCGGTCTCGGTAGACGGTGTCCTCCAGGGTGGCTCGTTGTTGACTTCTGCCGCGTGAAGGGGCTTTTTTCGCCATGGAAACGATGTCCTCGTCAGTGAAATGGAATTGCGGATTCCTCAGCCTGGCGATGTCGTCTCTGCTGCCGTGTCTCCTGTGTGGCCCGGTTGGCCAGATCATCGGCACCGAAGATGAAAATTGCAAGACAACGCCACCCCCTTTTTGGGCGATAATCCGCGCCCCTGCACGCACCGGCGCACCGTTTGCCCATGTCTTCGCCCGAGGAATCCGCCGCGGCGCTCGCACGCGTCGCGGCCCGCTACGCGGTCGCGATCACCCCCGCGATGGAAGCGCTGATCGACCCGCTCGACCCGCACGACCCGATCGCCGCCCAGTTCCGGCCCGATACGCGCGAATTGCTGCAACTGGCCGACGAGCACACGGACCCGATCGGTGACGCCGCGCACTCGCCCTGCCCCGGCATCGTGCACCGCTACCCGGACCGCTGCCTGCTGACGCCGGTGCACGTGTGCGCGGTCTACTGCCGTTACTGCTTCCGTCGCGAGGTGGTGGGGCCGCACGGCGAGGGCCTGCTCGCGGACGGCGCACTCGATGCCGCCTTCGGCTACATCGCAGCGCAGCCGCGGATCTGGGAGGTGATCGTCACCGGAGGCGATCCGCTGGTGCTGTCGGCACGGCGCATCGCGGCGCTCAGGGAGCGCCTCGATGCGATCGCGCACGTGAAGGTGCAGCGCTGGCACACGCGTGTGCCGGTGGTCGATCCGGCGCGCATCGACGAGGAACTGTGCGCCGCGTTGCGCAGCCCGCGCGCCGCGAGCTGGGTCGTGGTGCACGCGAACCACCCGCGCGAACTCACGCCGGCGGCGCGCGCCGCGCTCGCGCGCCTCGCCGACGCCGGCATCCCGCTGCTCGCGCAAAGCGTGCTGCTGAAAGGTGTCAACGACGATGCCGACACGCTCGAGGCGCTGCTGCGCGCGCTGGTCGAATCGCGCGTGAAGCCGTATTACCTGCACCACCTCGACAAGGCGCCCGGAACCTCGCATTTCCGCTGCACGCTTTACGAGGGCCGCGCACTGGTGCGCGAGCTGCGCGAGCGCCTCTCGGGCATCTGCCGGCCCGAGTACGTGCTGGACATCCCGGGCGGTGCCGGCAAGGCGCCGCTGGCGGACTCGGCGCTGCGCGCGACCGCGAACGGCCTCGAGGTGCGCGACCGCTGCGGCAGGTGGCACCCGCTGCCGGCGGGAGAATGAGCCGCGCGGGTTGCGGAGCACGGCGCTTTTGCGAAGAATCGCCGCCACGACGCAGCACGGACACCTTCGCATGGCTGGCAGCAACCGCAACCCGCAAGCACGGCTCGCCGAGGCGTTCACCCACGCGCTGAAACTCACCGAGGCAGGCCAGCTCGCCGACGCCGAGGCCACGCTGCGCGCGGCGATCGCCAGGTCGCCGAAGGAAATGAAGCTGCTCAACCTGCTCGGCGTGGTGCTCAAACGCGCCGGGCGGCTCGAGGAAGCCATCGAGGCGCTGCGCGCCGCGACGCGCGCGGACCCGAAGAACGCCTCGCCCTGGGTCAACCTGGGCAACTGCCTGCGCGGTCTGGACCAGCCGGCGAAGGCCGCGCAGTGCTTCGAGCGCGCGGTGCGCATCGATCCGCGCAACGCCGAGCACCATCGCCTGCTCGGCAGCGCGCTGGCGGCGGCGAACGACCGCGCCGGCGCGCTGCACGCGCTGCAGAACGCGCTCGAGCGCGGCTCGCGCGATCCGTGGGCGCCGATGGAGATCGCGCAGATCCACTGCAACGAACACCGCCACGAGCAGGCGCTGCAGGTGATCGAGGACGCGCTCGCGCGCTTCCCCGGCCACCGCGGGCTGCGCCGCCTGCGCGCCAGCGTGCTGCGCCGCTCGGGGCGCATCGCCGAGGCGCTGCCGCTGTTCCAGGAACTGGTGGACGAAGCGCCGGACGACGCCGACACGCTGACCATGCTCGGCAACCTCCACCTGTGGGGACTGAACCAGCGTCCCGAGGCCAACGCGCTGTATGAGCGTGCGCTGGCCGTGGCGCCGGGGCACGTCGAGGCGGCGCGCAACTACATCGAGAGCCTCGCGAACAGCCGCCACGGCGACGAGAGCCAGCACTTCGAGCGGGCCTACGAGGTGGCGTGCACGCTGCTCGAGCGCGTGCGCGACCCGGTGTCGGTGGCCGGCACGCTGCAGCGCGTGTTCCTGCGCGCGGCGGACTACGGGCGCGTCGATCGTCTCGGGGACCGCGCGCAGCTGATTCGCCACTGGGTGGCGGAAATGAACGTGGGCCATCTGCACAACCAGCTGGGTCGCGTGCAGACGCTCGAGGACCGCCGCCTGCTGCTGCAGGCGCATCGCGACTGGGGCGACCAGATCCAGTCCTTCGCGGCGCGCGCGCCGCTCGATCGGCCGGCCCGCCCGCGCACCGCGCGTGAGGGACGCATCCGCGTCGGCTTCATGTCCTCGGACCTGCGCCACCACCCGGTCACGTACTTCACGCTGCCGCTGATCGACCACTACGACCGCGAGCGCTTCGAGTTCTACTGCTATTCGTTCTACCCCGGCGAGGCCGACGCGGTGCAGCAGCACATCGAAAAAAACGTGGCGCGCTTTCGCGTGATCCGCGAAGGCAGCGACCGCGACATCGCGCAGATCATCGCCGACGACGAACTCGACATCCTGTTCGAACTGGGCGGCACCACGCTGCTGAACCGCGTGCAGGTCTGTGCTTGGCGGCCGGCGCCGGTGCAGGTGAGCTGGCTGGGCTACCCGCACTCGGCTGGGCTCAGCCACATCGACCGCATCCTGGTCGATCCCTGGAACCGCCCCACCGACGACGCGTTGCTGCTGGAGAAGCCCTTCCTGGTTCCCGAGACGTGGGTCTGCATCGGCCGCCTCGGCTTCACCGATATCGCGATCGAGTCCGGCACGCCCGAGCAGCGCCAAGGGCATCTGACGTTCGGCACCGCGAACAATCCCTACAAGTACACGCGTGACTGCTTCGCCGCATGGGCCCGGATCCTTACCGACAATCCCGGCTCGCGCTTCCTGTTCGTGCGTCCCGAAGGCGGCGCGCAGTGTTTTCGCACCAACATCTGCGCGCTGTTCGCCGCCCACGGCGTGGCGCCCGAACGCATCGAGTTCGCGCCGGTGCGCGGCACCCACATGCCGCACTACAACCGCATCGACATCGCGCTCGATCCCTTCCCGCACGTGGGCGGCACCACCACCTGCGAGAGCCTGTGGATGGGCGTGCCGGTGGTCACGCTCGCGGGGCCGGCCTTCTTCGAGCGCCTGAGCGCGAGCAACCTGCACAACGCCGGCCTCGGGGACCTGTGCGCCGACGACGTGGAGCAATACGTGCAGATTGCCAACCGCCTCGCGGCCGACCCCGCGCGCCGGCTGGCGCTGCGCCACGGGCTGCGCGAGCAGATCCGCGCCCATCCGCTCGGCCAGCCCGAGCGTTTCACGCGCCATTTCGAACAGACCATCGAACGCACCCTGGCGTAGGTTCGGCCGGTGGCCGAACGAATGTCACGCCAATGGCCGCGCATCGTCCGCGTAGGTTCGGCCTGTGGCCGAACAGAATGTCCGGGCACAGCCCGGACCTACGATTTCAGCGGTGCCCCACCGCGTGAGGTGGATTCGACGAACGCCGCGAGCGCAGCGCGCCACGGGCGCAGCCGGATGCCGAGCGCGGCGGCGCGCGTGTTCGCGAGCGCGGAGTAGAGCGGGCGGCGCATCGCGCCGCTGCGCGCGCCGCGGTCGACCGCCACCACCTCGGCCGGCGCACCGAGCAGGCGCACGATCTCGCACGTGAACTCGTACCAGCTGCACGCGCCTTCGTTGACCAGGTGGTAGACGCCCGGCGCCGCATCCGGGTGCGCGATCAACGCAAACACCGCGTGCGCGAGGTCGGCGGCGCTGGTCGGCGACACGATCTGCTCGCACGCCATCTCGATGCGCTCTCCGGCCAGCGCCTCGCGCATGCGCGCCAGTACGAAGTTGCCTCCGCGCGAACGACTGCCCTGCTGCGCGTACAGACCGCAGGTGCGAATCACCAGCGCCGCATCCGGTGCCTCGGCAAGCGCCGCGTACTCGCCGGCGAGCCGTGAGATGCCGTAGACCTGCAGCGGCTGCGGTGCGTCGAGCTCCTGCCACGACACGCTGCGCGCACCGCCGAACACGTAGTCGGTGCTGAAAGTGACCAGGCGCGCACCAACCGCCACACACGCGCGCGCGAGGTCGCGCACCGCGACGCAATTGATCCGGAACGCGCTCGCCGGATCGCCTTCGCACGCCGGCAGGTCGTGGAACGCCGCGCAGTTGATCACCACGTCGGGACGTTCGGCCGCGATCAGCGCCGCACACTGCCCCGGCCGCTCCAGGTCGCACAGCGTGCGCGGCGGCGCCACGATCTCGTGGCCGGGATTGTGGCGCAGCAGCTCGCCGCCCAGTTGCCCGCTTGCACCGATCAGCAGGATCTTCACGGCAGCGGCGCGAACGAGCGGTCGCGCTCCGAGACGATCGGGTCGGGCAACGGCCACGCGATCGCAAGCTGCGGATCGTCCCAGCGCAGACCGCGCGCGAGTTCCGGCACGTAGAACGCCGACATCTGGTAGAGCACCTCGCTGTCGTCCTCCAGCGTCTGGAAGCCGTGCGCGAAGCCGGCCGGCACGTACAGCGCGAACCGGTTGCACGCGCTGAGCTCCACTGCGTGCCAGCGGCGGAAGGTCGGCGAATCGGGACGCACGTCGACGATCACGTCCCAGATCGCGCCGCGCGTGCAGCGCACCAGCTTCGCCTCGGCGTGCGGCGGCGCCTGCCAGTGCAGTCCGCGCAGCGTGCCGCGCCGGCGGTTCCACGACACGTTGCACTGCGCCACCACCGGGTCCAGCCCGTGGCACTCGAACTCGCGCGCGCAGAACGAGCGCGCGAAACCACCACGCTCGTCCTCGGCGAATTCCATCGCCACCAGCTGCGCACCGGCGAGCGGCGTCGACGTGAACCTCATCCGCGCCGCGCTCCCGCGCCGACGGGTACCAGTTGCGCTTCGATCTGCAGCGCCGCGACGCGGTACGCCTCCGCCAGCGTGGGGACGTTGACAATGTACTCGACGAAATCGCTGGCGC
>CAUJIL010000107.1 GCA_963204845.1 Pseudomonadota bacterium
CGACTCCGGCACGACGGATCGTCCGCTTAGCCGCGCCGTCATACTCGCGCGCCAGCATGGTCCCGGATCCCAGAGGAGCATTGAGATGCACGACCATCGCCTGATCGATGTCCGCAACCTTTCCAATCGTCGTTTGTGGGAGATCCTCGGCGGCACGGAAGCGGAGCGCTACCGCAGCGCGCGCGCCTCGGCACTGGCCGCGGCCGCGCGCGCCGAACTCGCGGCGCGCCGGCAGGACGCTCCCGCGCGCCGCTTCCGGTCGCCGCGGTGAGCCGCGTCCCGCCCGGCACCACCAAGGCACGCCCTGGCGGCACCGGCGGTCGGCGCGCGCCGCCTCCATCCGTTCGCCGTCACGGTAACGTCATCGTTCCGTAACGGTCTCTCAACACCACGGGTGCATCCTCGGCGCATGGAAACACGCAGCGAGGTCACGACCGTGTTGCAGGTCATCCACCGGCTCGATCTGCTCGCCTTCGACTGGTGCCACCGCAGGCGCGCCGAAGCGCTGGTGTTCAGCGCCGCGCACCATGTCTCGCGCAGCGCCGACGGCTGGCTCTACCTGCTGCTGCCGCTGCTCTATCTGGGCACCGGCGCGACCGGCGCCCCCGGCTTCGTCGAACTGGCCACCATCGTTTTCTCGGTGGAACGCACGCTGTACTTCGTGCTGAAGAACACCTGTCGCCGGCGCCGGCCGCCGGAGATCCTGCCCGGCTTCCGCAGCCTGGTCACCGCCTCTGACCGCTTCAGCTTCCCGTCGGGCCACACCTCGGCGGCCTTTGTGTTCGCCGGACTGTGCACGCTGCAATTCGGCGCGTGGGCCGCGCTGCTGCTGTATCCGTGGGCCGTCTGCGTCGGCGCCTCGCGCGTGTTCCTTGGCGTGCACTTCCCGAGCGACACCGCGGCCGGCGCCGTGCTCGGCAGCACGCTGCTCGTTGTCGCTGCCGCATGGACGGGCGCATGAGGATCCTCTACGGCGTGCAGGGCACCGGCAACGGGCACCTGTCGCGGGGGCGCGCGATGGCACGCGCCTTCACCGCGCACCCCGACGTGCAGATCGACTGGTTGTTCTCGGGGCGCGAGCGCGCGGACTTCTTCGACATGGAGTGCTTCGGCGACTGGCAGTGGCGCCGCGGCCTGACCTTCGTGACGGCAGCCGGGCGGATCCGGCCGCTGGCGACCGTGGCGCAGTTGCCGCTGCGCGGCTTCCTGCGCGACGTGCGCACGCTGGATCCGCGCGACTACGATGTCGTGATCTCCGATTTCGAGCCGGTGACGGCGTGGGCCGCGCGTCTGCGCGGCTGCCCGTGCATCGGCATCGGCCACCAGTACGCGCTGCTGCCGGGCGTGCCGCGTTCGCAACGGCACCGGGTCGGCAGCGCGGTGCTGGCATCGTTCGCACCGGTCAGCACCGGGGTCGGACTGCACTGGCACCACTTCGGCCTGCCGATCCTGCCGCCGATCGTCGATCACGACGCACGCGCTGCTCGCGCCGCACCGTCGCCCCGCGAGGCGCTGGTGTATCTGCCGTTCGAGGATGCCGACGCGGTCACCGCGCTGTTGCACGCAATTCCCGACTGGCACTTCACGATGTTCGCGCCCGGCCTGCGCGAGGAGACGCTCGACAACGTGGCGCGGCACCCGGTGGCGCGCGCGCCGTTCATCGCCGTGCTGGCGCGCGCGAGCCACGTGATCTGCAACAGCGGATTCGAACTGGTCAGCGAGGCGCTGCACCTGGGGCGGCATGTGCTCGCGCGCCCGCTGCACGGGCAGATGGAACAGCATTCGAACGCGCTGGCGCTGGAACAACTCGGGCTGGGACGCGTCGCTCACCGGCTCGATCACGCCACCCTCACTGCGTTCCTCGCCACCGACGCCCCGGCGCCACGCCGGCACTGGCCGGACGTCGCCGCGGCGATCGCCGCCTGGGTGGTCGCACGCGACGAGTCGCTGGCCGAACTCGCCACGCGGCTGTGGCTCGCCTGCGATCCGCGCCTCGCGCGCCCGGCGGCCGACTGCGGGCCGCACAAAAAAAGGCCGGCGATCGTCTCGCCGGCCTTTTTTGCGAACTGGTCGGAGTGAAAGGATTCGAACCTTCGACCCCTGCCTCCCGAAGGCAGTGCTCTACCAGGCTGAGCTACACTCCGATGCGTGTTTCCGTGCCGCGTGCCTGTACGCGCGGGCCGCATTGTAATGGAAACTTCCCTCAGGGGATATACATCCGCTCGATCACGATGCTGAGCACCGTCAGCGCGGTGGTCACGCCGAGTATCACGCCGAGCAGCAGCAGCGGACGGAACGGCCGGCGCGGCACCGCGTGGATACCGCTGGTCGTGAAGCGGTCCACCCGCTCCTGGTCCTCGGCCCTCATGTCCCCGCGTCGGCGCATGATCCGCAGCCCCCCGTGCCCTGGGCCCACTAGCGCGCGAAGCGCTCGGCGGGCATGTCCATCAGCGTCTCGCCGCCGGCCTCGATGCACAACGCGAGGCTCTCGAAGCGCGGCAGCACGCGCTGGAAATAGAAGCGCGCAGTCGCGACCTTGGCTTCGTAGAAGTCCCGTTCGGTGCTGCCCGCCGCCAACGCGTCCTGCGCCACGCGCGCCATTCTCGCCCACATGAAGCCGAGCACGAAATACCCCATGGCCATCAGGTACTCGAACGCGGCCGCGTCGGCCTCCTCGGGATTCTTCATCGCGGCACCGGCCACGTGCAGCGTGAGCGCCTCGAGGCGCTTGCCGTGTGCGCGCAGCGCGCCGACGAATGCCGCCATGTCCTCGCGCCCGGCGTTCGCGGCGCAGAACTCCTCCACCTGGTTCGCGAACACGCGCAGCAGCTCGCCGCCGCTGCCCATGATCTTGCGTCCGATCAGGTCGAGCGCCTGGATCGCGTTGGTGCCCTCGTAGATCAGCGCGATCCGCGTGTCACGCACGATCTGCTCCATGCCGTGCTCGCGGACGTAGCCGTGTCCGCCGAAGACCTGCACGCCGAGGTTGGCCGCCTCGTACCCGATCTCGGTCACGAATGCCTTGCCGATCGGCGTCAGCAGCGCCATCAGGTCCTCGGCCTGCTTGCGCTCGGCGGGATCGGCCGCGCGCTCGGCGATGTCGACCAGGTGGCACAGCCAGTACAGGAACGCGCGCCCGCCCTCGGCGAAGGCCTTCTGCGTGAGCAGCATGCGGCGGATGTTCGGGTGCACGATCAGCGGATCGGCGGCTCCGGCGGCGTTCTTCGGGCCGGCCAGCGAGCGACCCTGCAGGCGTTCGAGCGCGTACGCCGCCGCCCCCTGGTACGACAACTCGGCGGCCGCTATGCCCTGCAGCGCGGTGCCGACGCGTGCGGTGTTCATGAACGTGAACATGTAGGAGAGGCCGCGATTGGCCTCGCCGATCAGGAACCCGGTGGCGCCGTCGAAGTTCATCACGCAGGTGGCCGATGCGTTGATGCCCATCTTGTGTTCGAGCGCGCCGCAGGAGACGGCATTCGGCAGCAGGCTGCCGTCGGGCTGCGGCAGTTGCCTGGGCACCAGGAACAGCGAGATACCCTTGGTTCCCGCCGGCGCCTCGGGCAGGCGCGCGAGCACGATGTGGACGATGTTGTCGGCCATGTCGTGGTCGCCGGCCGAAATGAAGATCTTGGTGCCGGTGATCGCGTAGCTGCCGTCGGCGCGCGGCTCCGCGCGCGTGCGCAGCATCGACAGATCGCTGCCCGCGTGCGCCTCGGTCAGGCACATCGTGCCGGTCCATTCGCCGCTGACCAGCTTGCGCAGGTAGACCTCCTTCTGCTCCGGCGTGCCGTGCGCCTTCATCGTGCGCGTCGCGCCGTGCGACAGCCCCGGGTACATGGCCCACGCCCAGTTCGCGCTGCCCAGCAGGTCCTCGACGAACAGGCTGATCGACGGCGGCAAGCCCTGGCCACCGTACTCGGGGGGCGAGCTCAACGAAGCCCAGCCCCCTTCGACGTAGCGCGCATATGCCTCGGGGAAACCCTTCGGCGTGCGCACGCCCTGCGGCGTCAGCGTGCAACCTTCCTCGTCCCCGCTGCGGTACAACGGTGCGAGCTGTTCCTCGCAGAAACGCGCCGCTTCGGACAGGATCGCGTCGATGATATCGGCGGTGCACTCCTCGCAGCCGGGGAGGCGGGCGAAAGTCCGCGGACAGCCGAGCAGTTCGTCCCAGACGAAGCGCATATCGCGCAGCGGTGCCTTGTAGGAATGCATGGGTTGCTCCGGATCGGGGGAAAGACGGTGTCGATGCTAGTCGCCGCGGTCCGCGAGGCACCATTACATAACAGGTAAACGGCGGTTGCGTTCAGACGTAGCGATCGACCAGGCTGCCGGGCGCGGTGTCGTCGCCGCCGGCAGGCGCGTCGGCGGACCCCGGATCTTCGCGGCGGCGCTCGCGCAGGCGTTGCCTGGCAAGCGTTTCCTGCAGCGGCGGCGCCGGCTGTTCGCGCAGGCGCTGCTTCTGTTCCTCGGTCATCGCCCGCCCCAGCGGGTCGTACTGGACCACCGGTGGCGGCGGTCCGATACCGGCAGGCCCCGCCACGGCAAGGCGCTCAGGCGAGCACGTCGAGCAGCGCGCCGAGCGTGCGGTTGCCCGCCTCGACGACGCGCGCCGAGGCCTGCACCTGCTGTTCGGCGGCCTCGAGTTCGACCACGGCGTCCACCAGCTCGGCGGGTTCACCCGCAGCGGCGCCCGACGCGATGCGCGTGGCGGCATCCTGCGCGCGCGCCATCCCGTCACGGATCCCGTTCCACCCGGCCTGACCCACCGATACAGTACTCATGCCGGCAGCTCCCCTTGTGTTGCGACGATTCGACCACCGTGGTGCGCCGCTCTCCGGCGCCGGACCCTACGAGCGTACCAGAGTCCGACGGCGCACTATCCGTCGGCATGAATGCCGACCTACCGCCCATCGGCAC
>CAUJIL010000108.1 GCA_963204845.1 Pseudomonadota bacterium
TCGAGTTCGCGTGCTTTCTGACGTAGGGCAACGCTCTCGGTTGACGCAGCGGCCGTAGAACACACGCGGCGGTCGCACGAATCACTCTGCCGCATAACGACAAGGATCAGCCGCGACGGTTGAGGAGCGCAGCGACGAGACCGGCGTCGGCTGGATCCGCTTGTTGGGCATTTTACGCGCCCTACTTGCACGGATAGGCTGCAGCAAGTGCTGCTTGCGCGGCCAATGCCCCACGAAGACTTCGGAGCTCCGGATTTGCGCTGGCACCTGCCACAAACGTTTTTGCCAGATCGGAATTATCGAAGTCGGCTGGCTCACAGAATGCGCTTGCTGGATCGGACCGCCGAAGAAAGTAGTTCGCACCCCGAAGACCATCCATCAGCCCCATGCAGAACCCCATATTCATAGCTTCGATTGGAGTAGGCTCGCCTGGTCCAGCAAAACTGACAGCTGCTTTACATTTCTCGAGATACACTCCACCTTCCCCGTCTGCCGCTAGACAGAGCTTGGGAGTGAAAGTAAGGATTGCGATTTCAGCAAGAACGATGCTCAGCATTCTTTTCATGACACGGCCCCGTGGATGGATGAAATGCCCAACACTGTGTGGACCGTATGTGTCCATGTTCAAACACGTGACTCTCCCATCTGGCCCGCAGGCACTTCGTGCTCGATGGGCAGTATAGACACCTACCCTGCCCGGTCAAACCACCATATAAATCAACGCCCTGCATGCGATCCGGCAGGACTGCATGCGCGCGCATGCAGTGTTCTTTTGCGGCGAGTTACCACATAGCGTGCCGCTACGCGGCCGGTTGGCGGGACGAGTTCCCGATCTGCCGGCCGACCGCGGTAACCGCCGGCGTCGCCAGCGGCGGTTTGCTCCCTGCTGCGCTTTGGGTAGACTGCTCCGCGTATTCGACAGGGAGGTCGAAGCATGGCTGCACAACGATTGCAGGACCTGGTCCGCGAGCGGATGCGGACCCGCCACTTCAGCTATCGCACCGAGCAGGCGTACCTCGACTGGATCCTGCGCTTCATCCGCTTTCACGGACTCCGCCATCCGAAGGACATGGGTGCGGCCGAAGTGGAGGCCTTCCTCACGCATCTGGCGGTCGATCGCAACGTCAGCGCGAGCACGCAGAACCAGGCCCTGAACGCGCTGCTGTTCCTGTATCGCGAGGTGCTGGGGCAGCCGTTCGGACAACTCGACTCGGTGACGCGCACGCAGCGCCCCAAGCGCATCCCGGTCGTGCTGTCCGTCGAGGAAGTCGCCCGCGTGCTGCACAACCTGCACGGTGTGCACTGGCTGGTCTGCTGCCTGCAGTACGGCTCGGGGCTGCGCTTGATGGAGAGCGTCCGGCTGCGCGTGAAGGATCTGGACTTCGGTCACCGCGCGATCCTGGTGCGCGACGGCAAGGGCGCGAAGGATCGCGTCGTCACCCTGCCGGACGAACTGATCGTGCCGCTGCAGCGCCACCTCGCGGCGCGCAGGACCCTGTTCGAGCGCGACACCGCGACGGGTCACGGGACCGTGTCGGTCCCGTTCGCGCTGGCGCGCAAGTATCCGCAGGCCGAGCGCTCGTGGATGTGGCAGTACGTGTTTCCCGCCACGCGCATCGGCACCGATCCACGCTCCGGCGCGCAGCGACGACACCACGTCGACGAATCCGCCGTGCAGCGGGCGATGCGCAACGCGGTGCGCGCAGCCGGCATCGAGAAACCCGCGAGCTGCCACACGCTGCGCCACTCGTTCGCCACGCACCTGCTCGAACGCGGCGCCGATATCCGCACCGTGCAGGAGCAACTGGGCCACAGCGACGTGCGCACCACGCAGATCTACACGCACGTGCTGCAGCGCGGCGGGCTGGCGGTGCGCAGCCCGCTCGGATCCGCGCTGGCGCTGCGCACCGGGGGCTCCGGCTAGGGCACGCCGGCGCCGCGCCACGGCCTGCGCCGCCTCGCACCCGGACGCCGCGTCACTGCGCCCCGATCGGCTGCAGGTCCTCGACCACCAGCTGCAGGGAGCGCGTGTCGCGCCACACGTTGACGTCCAGTCGGTACGCGAGCCGCACGCGCCGTGCCTGCGGATCGGGCCAGCGCGCGAGGTCCACGTTGAACGCGATCGCATCCACCCCGCGTGCGGGATCGCCGCACGGGGCCACGCGCAGCTTCAGGTGCCGTCCGCCGACGATACGCTGCGCATCGATCACGAACTCGCCGTCGAATACCGGCTCGGGAAAGTGCTGGCCCCACGGCCCGGCGTCGCGCAGTTGCTCGGCGCGCTCCAGCGAGAAATCGTCCGCGTCGAGCTCGCCGTCGCTCTCCAGCACGTGCTCCAGATCCTCGACGCGCAGCCGGCGCCGCACCTCGTGGTCGAAGGCCTGCGCAAAGGCGTCGAAATATCTGTCCTCGATCGTGAGTCCGGCCGCACTCGCATGACCACCGAAGCGGCTCACGATCTGCGGCGCCGCGGTCGCCACTGCAGCGATCGCGTCGCGGATGTGAAGCCCCGGGATCGAGCGCCCCGAGCCCTTGAGTTCACCGGGATTGCCCGGTGCGAACGCGATCACCGGGCGGTGCGTCCGTTCGCGCACGCGCGAGGCCACCAGCCCCACCACACCCTGGTGCCAGCCGTCGCGATGCAGGCACACGCCCCACGGCAGGTCCTGCCCGTCCGCCGCCACCTCCGCGATCAGGCCGAGCGCCTCCTGCTGCATGCCGTCCTCGATCCCGCGTCGCTCGCGGTTCAGCCGGTCGAGCTCGGCCGCCATCACGCGCGCGCGCGCCGGATCGTCTTCGAGCAGGCAGCGGATGCCGAGACCGATGTCGTCGAGCCGGCCGGCGGCATTGATGCGCGGTCCCGCCACGAAACCGAGCTCCGCGCTGCCCGCGCGCGCCGGATCGCGACCTGCGAGCTCGAGCAGCGCACGGATGCCGGGGCATCCCCTGCCCGCGCGGATGCGCAGCAACCCCTGGTGCACCAGCGCGCGGTTGTTGCCATCGAGCGCCACCACGTCCGCGACGGTGCCGAGCGCCACCAGATCGAGGAAGTCGGCCAGGTTCGGCTCGGCCCTTCCGGTCTGCGCGAACCAGCCGCGTGCGCGCAACTCGGCGCGCACCGCGCCCACCAGGTAGAACACCACCCCGACGCCGGCCAGCGCGCGGCTCGGGAACGTCGAACCGTCGAGATTCGGGTTCACGATCGCGCACGCCGCCGGCAGCGTATCGCCAGGGAGGTGGTGGTCGGTGACGACCACGTCGATGCCGAGCCGGGCCGCCGCCGCCACGCCCTCGTGCGCCGCGATGCCGTTGTCGACGGTGAGGATCAGCCCCGGCGCCAACGTCGCCGCGATCTGCACCAGCTCCGGGCTCAGCCCGTAGCCGTGCTCGAAGCGGTTGGGAACCAGGAAATCGCAGTCGGCCGCGCCCAGTGCGCGCAGCGCGCGCAACGCCAGCGCGCTGCTGGTGGCGCCGTCGGCATCGTAGTCGCCGATCACCACGATGCGCTCGCGCGCGTACAGCGCATCGGCGAGCCGGCGCGCCGCCGCAGCGATTCCCGGCAGCGCATCCGGCGGCCACAACCGCCCCAGGCCGCGATCGACGTCGGCCGCGTCCTGCACCCCGCGGGCGGCGTAGATCCGCGCCAGCAGCGGATCGTCGATGCCGGCGACCGCGGCGTCCGCCGCGCGGCGCCGGATCGCGCGCCTCACGCGAGCCGTTCGCCGATGAAGCGCTGCACCGTGCCGAGGTCGTGGTCGAGCACCGTGCAGCGCTCCTCGCGCTGGAACAGGTCGGCCATGTAGTGCGGCAGCGCCGGCTCGCGCGGCACGCCGGAGCGCGCGATCGCCTCGGGGAACTTGGCGGGGTGCGCGGTCGCCAGCGCGACGATCGGCGCCGCGCCCGAGCCGCGGCATTCGCGCGCGGCGCGCACGCCGATGGCCGAATGCGGGTCGAGCAGGTACTCCGACTCCTCGAACACGCGTGCGATCGTCTCGCAGGTCATCGCGTCGTCGACCGCGAAGCTCGTGAACTCCGCGCGCGCGGCCTGCATGATCTCCTCCGGCAGCACCACGTCGCCGGTACGGAAACGCTCCATCAGATCGCGCAGCCGCGCCGCGTCGCGTCCGTAGAAATCGAACAGCGCGCGCTCGAAGTTGCTCGAGATCACGATGTCCATGCTCGGCGACAGCGTGTGCGCGAGACCGGCGCGCGCGTAGCGCCCGCTGTTCATCAGGCGGTGCAGGATGTCGTTGGCGTTGGTCGCGATCACCAGCCGCGCGATGGGCAACCCCATGCGCCGCGCCAGATAGCCCGCGTAGATGTCGCCGAAGTTCCCGGTCGGCACCGCGAACGACACCGCGCGGTCGGGTGCACCGAGCGCGAGCGCCGCGTGGAAGTAGTACACGATCTGGGCCATGATGCGCGCCCAGTTGATCGAGTTGACCGCCACCAGGCGCCGCCCCGGCGGCAGGAAGGACTGGTCCGCGAAACTCGCCTTCACCATTTCCTGGCAGTCGTCGAAATTGCCGCGCACCGCGATGTTGTGGATGTTCTCGCCCGGCACCGTGGTCATCTGCCGGCGCTGCACTTCCGAGACGCGCTGGTGCGGGTGCAGGATGAAGATGTCGGCGCCCGCGCAGTTGCGGCAGCCCTCGATCGCCGCCGAGCCGGTGTCGCCCGAGGTGGCGCCGAGCACCACCACGCGCTCGCCGCTCTGCGCCAGCGAGCGCTCGAGCAGCCGCCCGAGCAGTTGCAGCGCGAAGTCCTTGAACGCCAGCGTGGGCCCGTGGAACAGCTCGAGCACCCACTCGTTGTGCCCCAGCTGCACCAGCGGCGCCACCGCCGGATGCCGGAAACCCGCGTACGTATCGTGCGTCATCGCACGCAGATCGTCGGGGGCGAGGAATCCCGCGACGAACGGCGCCATCACCTCGGCCGCCAGGTCCGCGTAGTCGAGCCGCGCCCATTCGCGCATGCGCGCGGTGTCGATGCGCGCGAGCGTCTCCGGGACGTAGAGTCCGCCGTCCGGCGCCAGGCCGGTCAGCAGCACGTCTTCGAACGCCAGTGCCGGGGACGCCCCCCGCGTGCTGATGTACTTCAAGGCCACCCCTCCGCCGTTTCGCTCAACCTTCCAGTTTTTCCATGCGGATCCGCGTCACGCGCCCGCGCGTGCTGTCCAGCGCCTCGATCGCGGCGATTGCCTCGCTCATGCGGCTCTCGACGGTGACGCTGGTCAGCAGGATCATCGTCGCCGTCTCCTGGCCCTCCGGCGCCTCCTTCTGGATCAGCGCCTCGATGCTGATGCCCGCCTCGCTGAGGATCTGCGCCACGCGCCACAGCACACCGGGACGGTCGAGCGCCGCGACGCGCAGGTAGTACGAGGTGCGCACGGCGGATATCGGCAGCACCGCCTCGCCCGACAGCCGGTCGGGCTGGAACGCCAGATGCGGCACGCGGTGCTCCGGGTCGGCGGTCAGCGTGCGCGCCACGTCGACGATGTCCGCGACCACCGACGAGGCAGTCGGCTCGGATCCGGCGCCGGGGCCGTAGTAGAGCGTCGGGCCCACCGCGTCGCCCTTCACGAGGATCGCATTCATCACGCCGTTCACGTTCGCAATCAGCCGGTCGTCGGGGATCAGCGTCGGGTGCACGCGCAGCTCGATGCCCTCGGCGGTGCGCCGGCAGATCCCCAGGTGCTTGACGCGGTAGCCGAGCTCGTCGGCGTACGCGAGGTCTTCCTGCGCGAGCGCGCCGATGCCTTCGGTGTAGACCTTGTCGAACTGCAGCGGAATGCCGAAGGCGAGCGAGGCCAGGATCACCAGCTTGTGCGCGGCGTCGATGCCCTCGACGTCGAAGGTCGGGTCCGCCTCGGCGTAGCCGAGCGCCTGCGCGTCGGCGAGCGCGGCGGCGAAGCTGCGTCCCTTCTCGCGCATCTCCGACAGGATGTAGTTGCCGGTGCCGTTGATGATGCCGGCCACCCACTCGATGCGGTTCGCCGCCAGTCCTTCGCGGATCGCCTTGATGATCGGGATGCCGCCGCCCACGGCCGCCTCGAACGCGACCGAGACGCCGCGCGCGCTGGCGGCGGCGAAGATCTCGTTGCCGTGCTCGGCGATCAGCGCCTTGTTCGCGGTGACCACGTGCTTGCCGGCCGCGATCGCTTCCATGACCAGCGCGCGCGCGGTGTCGCAGCCGCCGATCAGCTCGACCACGATATCGACTTCCGGGTCGCGCACCACCTCGAACACGTCACGGCTGACGCGCGCCCCGGCGGTGTCGCAGCGCGGGTTGTCGCGGCGCGCACCGATGTGCGTGACGAGCACGTCGCGGCCCACGCGCGCCGCGATGTCGGCGCGGTTGCGCCGCAGCACCGTGAACGTTCCCGAGCCCACGGTGCCGAAACCGCAGATGCCCACGCGTATCGGATCCATGCCGCGCCCCCTGTTGCGCCCGCCGCCGGTGCTCATTGGAGCCCGAGCATTTTCGCCAGTTCCTTCGCCGGCCGGTATCCCGGCACCAGCGTGCCGTCCTCCAGCACCAGCGCCGGCGTGCCGCTGACCCCCACCTTCTCGCCCAGCAGGATCTGGTCCGCGACCGGGTTCCCGGCGCAGACGTTCTCGGGGATCTCGCCGCCGCGCTTGAGGGCGGTCAGCGCCGCCTTACGGTCGTCGGCGCACCAGGCGCTGGCGATCTTGCGGTACGACGGCGAACCGACGCCGGCGCGCGGGTACGCGAGGTAGTGCACCGCGATGCCGAGCGCGTTGATCTCGGCGATCTCGTTGTGCAGCTTGCGGCAGTAGCCGCAGTCGACATCGGTGAACACCGCGATCGTCGCGCGCGGCTCGGGCGGCGCGAACACGATCATGTCCTTCGTGTCGACGGCGGCGATCAGCCGCGCCCGCTCCTGCTGGCGCCCGACCTCGTCGAGGTTCGCGAAGCCGTCGGCCCGGATCTCGAACAGGTCGCCGGCGACGAAATGCGTGCCCTCGCGGTTGACGTAGATCACCGGCCCGTCGATCACCTGCACCTCGTACATGCCCGCAATCGCGCTCGGGCGCGGCGCGCCGAAGTGCAGGTCGGGGCGCGACTTCGACAGCGCGCGACCGATCGCCTCCGCCGCGGCATCGGCGCTGTCCGCCGCGTGCGCCTGCGCCGCCAGCACCAGCGCCGCGATCGCCGCGACCAGCCCGTTCCGCCACCACTGCTGCAGCTGTTGTCTCACCCGATGTCCTCCCCTCATGGTGCCGCCGCCCCGGAGCGGGCCGCGGCCGTGCCTGCGGCGCCTCACCCGCGCGGGTGGTGCGCCGCGTGCAATTGCTTGAGCCGTTCACGCGCCACGTGCGTGTAGATCTGCGTGGTCGACAGGTCGCTGTGGCCGAGCAGCATCTGCACCACGCGCAGGTCCGCGCCGTGGTTCAGCAGGTGGGTCGCGAAGGCGTGGCGCAACGTGTGCGGCGACAGCGGCTTCGTGATCCCCGCCGTGACGGCATGATGCCTGATCCGGTGCCAGAACGCCTGGCGCGTCAGCGCGCGCCCGCCACGGCCCGGGAACAGCACCGCGCCGTCAGCGGCGCCCGGCAGCGACGCACGCGCCTCGCGCAGGTAGCGCTGCAGCCAGGCGAGCGCCTCGTCACCCACCGGCACCAGCCGTTCCCGCGCACCCTTGCCCATGATGCGCACCACGCCCTGCGTCAGCCCCACCGCGGGCAGTTCCAGCGTGACCAGCTCGCTGATGCGCAACCCGCACGCGTACAGCAGTTCGAGCATCGCGCGGTCACGCAGGCCGATCGGCGTGGCGACGTCGGGTGCCGCGAGCAGCCGTTCGACCTCGTCCTCGCCGAGCGTGCCCGGCAACGCCCGCGGCGCCCGCGGTCCCGGCACGCGCACGGTCGGGTCCGCGGTGATGCGTCCCTCGCGCAGCAGGTGACGATAGAACCCGCGCAGGCACGACAGCAGCCGCGCGGCGCTGCGCGTCGAGCGGCCCTCGCGCAACCCCGCGGCGAGGTACTCGAGCAGCAGCGCCCGGTCCACGGCCGCGAGCGCTGCTCCGCGCGCGCCCAGCCAGGCCGCGAAACCCTCGAGGTCGCTGCGATACGCCGCCAGCGTGTTCGCGCTGGAACCCTTCTCCATCCACAGTGCGTCGAGGAAATGCTCGATCGCGCTGCGGTCTGCGTCTGCGATCATCGCTGCACCAACAAAAAAGGTGGCTCGCGCCACCTTTTCCGCCATCGGCCGTGCGGATCAGTCCGCGCTCTGCTTGGCCAGCTTCTCCTTGATCCTGGCCGCCTTGCCGCTCAGTTCGCGCAGGTAGTAGAGCTTCGCCTGGCGCACGTCGCCGCGACGCTTCACCTGGATGCTGGCAACCGCCGGGCTGTAGGTCTGGAACGTGCGCTCCACGCCAACGCCGTGCGAGATCTTGCGCACCGTGAACGCCGAGTTCAGACCACGGTTGCGCTTGGCGATCACCACGCCTTCGTAGGCCTGCAGGCGCTCGCGGTCGCCCTCGACCACGCGCACGTCGACCACCACCGTGTCGCCCGGCGCGAAATCCGGAACGTTCTTGCCCATCTGCTCGGCTTCGAGCTGTCCAATGATCGTGTTCTGCATGACCTCGTCCTCGCCTGTTTCGCTCGCGCGCCACGCGCGCTCGCCCCTGAAAGCTTCGCTTCGCTTCGCGGCGACGTCGCCGCCCCTGTCAGTCTTCCTGCCCCGCCAGCAGGTCCGGCCGCCGTGCGCGGGTGCGCTCGCGGGACCGGTCGAGCCGCCAGGCGCGGATCCGTTCGTGGTCCCCGCTCAGCAGCACCGGCGGCACCGCGCGGCCCTCGAACAGCTCCGGCCGCGTGTAGTGCGGGCAGTCCAGCATCCCGTCCGCGAACGAGTCCTGCACCGCCGACTCGTCGTGCCCCAGCGCGCCCGGCAGCAGCCGGATCATCGCATCGAGCAGCACCATCGCGGGCAGTTCCCCGCCGCTCAGCACGTAGTCGCCGAGCGATATCTCCTCGTCGACCTCGCTCTCGATCACGCGCTCGTCGACACCTTCGTAGCGCCCGGCCAACAGCACCAGCGGCCCGCCCAGCGCCAGTTCCTGCACCCGCCGCTGCGTCAGCCGGACGCCCTGCGGCGACAGGTAGACCACCCGCGCCACGTCGCCGAACCCGGCGCGCGCGGCGCGGATCGCCGCGCACAACGGTGGCGCGCTCATCACCATCCCGGGGCCGCCCCCGTAGGGTCGGTCGTCCACCGAGCGGTGGCGGTCCGTGGCGTAGTCGCGCGGATTCCAGCACCGCAGTTCGACCAGCCCTTCGCGCACCGCCCGCCCGGAGATCCCGTAGCCACCCAGCGCAGCGAACATCTCCGGAAAGATGGTCACCACCGCGACGCGCAGCACGTCCGCGCCGCTCAGAAATCCGGGTCCCAGTCGACCAGCATCTCCCGACGCCCGCGGTCGACCGCCACCACCACATCGTCCGGCAGCCACGGGATCAGACGCTCGCGCGCGTCGATGCTGTCCGTGCAGCCGTGCACCACCAGTACGTCGTTGGCGCCGGTCTCGAGCAGGTGATCGACCGTGCCCAGCAGCGTTCGGCCGCCATCCTCACGCCGCGCGTACACCCGCATGCCCTCGAGCTCGGCCCAGTAATACTCGCCGGGGCCCGGCGTCGGCAGCTCCGAGCGCGCCACCGCGATCTCGGCCTGCACGAAGCGCTGCGCGGCGTCGCGATCGTCACAACCCGGCAGGTGGACCACCAGCCCCTTGCCGTGCGCCTTCGCGGCGTCGATGCGGTGGCTCTCCCGGCCGGCCGCGGTGGCGATCCGCCAGACCGGGTAGCCGAGGATCGCCTCCGGCGGGTCGGTGAACGACCAGACCTTCAGCCAACCCTTGACCCCGTACACCGCGCCGATGCGACCCAGCACCACCAACTCGCGCTCGCCGGCACCTTCCACGTCGCGGCGTCAGGCCGCCTGCTGGGTGCCCGCGCTTTCCTGCAGCAGCTTCGCGACCCGGTCCGACAGCTGTGCGCCACGGGCCACCCAGTACTGGATCCGCTCGCGGTCCAGGCGCAGGCGTTCTTCCTTGCCGCTTGCGATCGGGTTGAAGAACCCGACGCGCTCGATGAAGCGGCCGTCGCGGGCGCTGCGGCTGTCGGTCACCGTGAGCTGGTAGAACGGGCGCTTCTTGGCACCTACGCGCGAAAGTCTGATCGTCAACATGAAAGTGTTCCTGACGTTGATCCCCGGATCTCACGGCGCCCGCGGCACGGGCGGCCGGCAACCCCGCAAAGGGCGGCTATTCTAAGAGAAGGCTTCCGGATTTGAAACACTCCCCGGCGCGCGCGCGCGGCGATCGGGATTTTTACCGGCGCGGAAATCCGCCCCCGGGCGGCAGCATGCCGCCGAGCCCGCGCATCATGTTCTGCATGGCGCCGCGGTTGCCCAGCTTCTTCATCATCTTCTGCATCTGCTTGTGCTGCTTCAGCAGGCGGTTGAGGTCCTGGATCGAGGTTCCCGAGCCCTGCGTGATGCGCCGCTTGCGCGAGCCGTTCAGCACATCGGGGTCCCGCCGCTCGGCGGGCGTCATCGAGTTGATCAGCGCCTCCATGCGCGCGAAGGTCTTCACGTCGACCTTCTGCTGCGCCACCTGCGCCAGTCCGCCCATGCCGGGCAGCTTGTCGAGCATGCTCGCGATGCCGCCCATGTCGCGCATCTGGTGCAGCTGGTCGCGAAAATCCTCGAGATCGAAGCCCTTGCCCTTGCGGATCTTCTTGGCAAGCTTCTCGGCCTTGTCGCGGTCGAGCTTGCGCTCGGCCTCCTCGATCAGCGACAGGATGTCGCCCATGCCGAGGATCCGCGAGGCCACGCGCTCGGGGTGGAACGGCTCGAGCGCCTCGGTCTTCTCGCCGACCCCGAGGAACTTGATCGGCTTGCCGGTGACGGCGCGCACCGACAGCGCGGCGCCGCCGCGCGAATCGGCGTCGGCCTTGGCGAGGATCACGCCGGTCAGCGGCACCGCCTCGTTGAAGGCGCGCGCGGTCGTCGCGGCGTCCTGGCCGGTCATGGCATCGACGACGAACAGCGTCTCGACCGGGTTCAGCGCCGCATGCAGTTCGCGGATCTCCTGCATCATCGCGGCATCGATCGCGAGGCGGCCCGCGGTGTCGACGATCAGCACGTCGGCGAACTGGACGCGCGCGGTGCGCAGCGCCCCGAGCGCGATGTCCACCGGACGATCGCCCTCGTGGCTGGGGATGAAGCCGGCATCGACGCTGGCGGC
>CAUJIL010000109.1 GCA_963204845.1 Pseudomonadota bacterium
GGTAGTTCTGCGAATCCGCGTCCGATAATGAGCCCGACACGGTGCCACCGACCTGCTGTAGATCGGGCCGGCGCGTGGTCACCGTGACCGCGCCGGCCGGCGCCGGGCGCCCGCGCAGCGTTCCCTGCGGACCGCGCAGCAGTTCCATCTGCTGGATGTCGAACAGGCTGTTGAACGCGTAGACGGCGTTGACCGGCAATTCGTTGATGTACACGTCGACCGACGGCGGCGCCGAGGAGTTGGGCGCGAAACCGATGCCGCGCACCGCGATCACGCCGGGCTCGCGCGCGCTGCTGGTCATCGCCAGGCCCGGCGTCACGGCCGCGAAATCGTCGAACTCGAACAGTTTGAGCTCGTCGAGTTGTTGCCCGGTCAACGCGGTCACCGACAGCGGCACGTCCTGCATGCTCTGCTCGCGTCGGGTCGCGGTGACCACGATCTCCTCGAGCCCTTCATTGCCGCTGGCGGACTGCGCCAGCACCGGCTGCGCAGCGCCGAGCGCCGTGGCGATCGCGAGGAACAGCGATGCCCGTCTCACGGAGGGACCACGCGACGAGGACGGCAGGAGGCCGGCCGCGCACAGATGGGTGGAGTGTGTATTCATGGTCTGTCTCCCTTTATTAGTGGCTTGTAACGACTATTAATTTATAAATACGTTTATAACAGTACTCCTTCGTCCGTGCACGTGCAATGCCTTCACCCGCGCGCATCCCACCCGGGGTTCATGCCAGTCTTGCCTCACGGCGTTCCTTCTCGCGCATCCACACCGCCGCTGCGACGAAATGGAGCAGCGTCGGCGCGATCAGCCACGCGCGCAGCGTGGCGAGTTCCAGCGCACCGGCGAACACCGCGACACCGCCGGCCGCGCACGCAACCAGTGAGAACAACGCGACCGCACGCGCCATCCGATGACGCATTGTCCGTGGGCTACCTTGCGCACGGTCGTTGCGTTCCGCATGCGCCGCGCGCAGGTACGCGTGCTCGCGCTCGCGCCGCGCGCGCTCGGCGTCCTCGTGACGCTGCGCGGCGGCATACGGCTGCCGCGCACCGGCGCGCGCCGCGAGCAGCACGTACGCCAGCGTGGCGCAGAGCCACGTCGGAACCAGCAGGAAGAACAGGTGCAGCGCCCCGCCGGCATACAGCGCGGCGGCGAAGGCCAGCGAGGACGCCCACGCGGCGAGCGCCGGGACGTTGGCACGCTGCCCCGCGTAATGCGACCAGTAGCGCGTGAGTCCGATACGCGGGAACAGCCAGTGTTCGGCGACGATCACCGCGCCGATCGGCGACAGCGTGAGCCCCATGATGCCGACGAAGTCCATCAGACGGCTGAACACGAACGGAAAGCAGGCGATCACACTGGTCACCGCGCCGGTGACCACGGTGACGCGGGTGCGGTCCCACCGCGGATTCAACGACTGGAACGCGAGTCCGGCGCGATAGATGGTCGGGTTCGCCGTGGTCCAGCCGGCGACGATCACGGCGACGATTCCGGTGGCTCCGAGCGCCTGGTACGCGACCGCGCCCGGATCGAGCGCCTGGATTCCCGTCGCCAGCGTCACTGCCGCGGCGGCGCCCATGACGCCAGCGCAGAGCCACGCGAGGTAATGGCCGATGAACATGCCGAGCACCGACAGGAATCCGTACGAGGACCGGCGCGCGAAACGCAGCACACTCATGTCCGACAGGCCGCCGTGCATCGAGAGGTTGCAGATCCACGCGAATGCGGCCACGTGCCACGCGCTCAACGCGCCGTCACCGCCGCCCGCCCAGATCCAGCGATCCGCGATCCGGCGCAGGTCGGCCAGGTCCCGGATGCTGCCCACGCCTTCGGTACGTTCGGCCAGTTCGGGCAGCATCGCGAGTGCGCCGACCACGAACATCAGCACCATCCACGGCGCGCAGACCTCGGCGAAACGCGCCACGCCACGAAAGCCGCGCGCCGCGATCCACACCACGACCGCGCCGACGGCAAGTACCAGCGCGACGAAGGCCGCGCTGCCCGGGTACCAGCCGACCTCGGGAGCGATACCGAACGGGATGCGCACCGCGGAGGCGGACACCGTGATCATCGTGCCGGCGAGAACGCAGAACAGCACCCCGTTCACGACGCTGTAGACGCGGATCGTCGCCGGACCGGCGATACGCTCGAGGTAGGCATAAAGCGTGAGCCGCGTCTGCACCGCGATCGGCGCACACACCAGCCCCCAGCTCAGCACCGCGAGCAGGTTGCCCCACAGCAGCCCCCACAGGATGTCGGCGGTGGAAACGCCCCAGGCGACGAACATCGCGCCGATCACGAACTCGGTGCCCGCGACATGCTCGCCGGCGTAGTTTGCAGCGAAGTGGCGCGCCGGCTGCAGCCGCTGCGGGGTGACCGGCTCGCGGGCGAACTCGGTGTCGCGGGTGTCCTGCATCAGCGTGCGCCCGACGAGCGCGACGGCGCTTCTGCAGCCGCCTGCGCGTCGACCACGATCGTCTCGATGCCGGCGTCCGCGAACAGCCGCAGCGACGCCTGGTCGATACCGGTGTCGGTGATCAGGATGTCGACCGCCTCGAGCGCGCAGAATTGCAGCTCGGCGCGCGCGCCGATCTTGCTGCTGTCGGCGAGCACCACCAGCTGATCGGCCAGTTCACGCAGCTACTGCTCTGCCTGGATCAGCAGCGGGTCCGACTCCATCACCCCGTGCGCGCCGATCGCCGGAGTTCCCATGAACATGCGCCGGGCCCGGTAGCGACGGATCAGGTCGTCGTCGAACGGGCTGACCACGATATTCTGCCGCCGGTACAACTCGCCTCCGGGCAGCATCACACGCGCCCGGCCCGACTCGAGCAGCACCGAGGCGAGCGCGAACGAGTTCGTGAACACGTTGACGTCCCGCTCGCACAGGAACTCGGCCATCATGAACGTCGAACTGCCGCCGTTCACCAGGATGGTCTCGCCGTCCTCGCACAGCGCCACCGCGCGCGCGGCAATGGCACGCTTCTCGGCGACGTGACGCTCGACGCTGGCAAGGAACGCGGCACCGCGCAGACGCGGCCGTTCGCTGTGGGCCGCACCCGCGGCGGCCGGCAACTGCGCACCGCCATGGATCCGGTCGAGCAGCCCCTGCGCGGCGAGCTTGTGGATGTCACGCCGAACCGTGGCCGGCGAGGTGTTCAGCAACTCGACCAGTTCGTGCAGTTGCACGAACTCCTTCTCGTCGAGCAGGTCGAGGATCAGCCGGTGGCGTTGCTGTTCGAGCACGATGGATTGTCCTTGTTACTGGCGTGCATGCGGCAAAGCTAACCGAAGTTGATTCGTTATGCAATAATGTGATCGTTTTTGATTGTTTCCAGCTCGGCCATGCCGGCGCGACGCCGTGGTCGTCCCGGCGCGGCACACGCCGGGCCCGGCCAAGCGATTCCAGCCGCCCGAAGGAGCCTGATCGTGAGCGCCAGATTGATTTTCGACATCGGCAAGACGCACGCGAAGGCGACGGTATTCGACGGCGAGATGCGGTGTATCTGGCACCGGCAGCGTCCGAGCCCGGTATGCGCGGCACCGCCGTACCCCCATCTGGATGCGGCCGGCCTCTGGAACTGGATGCTGGACGCGATGCGCGAGGCCGCGCGCTGCGCGCACATCGCCGGCATCGGGGTCAGCACCCACGGGGCGACGGCCGCGCTGATCGATCCCGACGCCGACGACGGGCTGGCCCTGCCGGTCCTCGATTACGAGTACGACGGGCCGGCGACGCTGGCCGACTACGCGCGCCTGCGTCCGGCCTTCGACGAAACCTTGTCGCCGGCACTGCCGGCCGGCCTCAACCTCGCGCGCCAGCTCTACTGGCAGCGCGAGTGCTTCCCCGATGCGTTCGCGCGGGTCAACCGCATCCTGATGTACCCGCAGTACTGGACCTGGCGCCTGAGCGGCGTGATGGTCTCGGAATGCACCTCGCTCGGCTGCCATACCGATCTGTGGAACCCGCGACGCGGCGACTACTCGTCGCTGGTCGACCGCCTGGGTTGGCGCAACCTGTTCCCGCCGTTGTGCCCGGCGTGGGTGTCCCCCGCCGCGCTGGCACCGCGCCTCGCCCGGCAGACCGGGCTGCCGGCGGACTGCGCGGTGTTCGCGGGCGTGCACGACAGCAACGCGGGCTTTGCCCGCCACCTGCGGGTCGCGGACGGAGCGCCGTTCGTGCTGGTATCGACCGGCACCTGGGTGGTGTGCATGGCAGCCGGCCGATCGCTGGACGCGCTGCAGCACGGCCGCGACATGCTCGCCAACGTGGACGTGAACGGCGCCCCCGTGGCCTGCGCGCGCTTCATGGGCGGACGCGAGTACGCGTACATCTGCGAGCGGCTCGGCGCCGATCCGGCGCAACCGGTCAGCCGTGACGATGTGCGCGAGGTGGTGGCGGCGGGCGTGATGGCGCTGCCGGATTTCAGCGGTGGCAGCGGTCCGTTCGGCGGCCGCAGCGGCCGCATCGTCGGCCATCCGCTGCACGGCGCCGCGCTGGCCACGCTGTATGCCGCACTGATGATCGACCATCAGCTCGCGATGCTGGACGCGGCCGGCGACGTCGTGATCGAGGGCGCCTTCCTGGCGAACCCGCTGCTATGCCAACTGCTGGCAGCGCTGCAGGACCGGCCGGTGTGGCTGGTGGCCGAGCAGGAGTCCAGTTCGGTCGCCCTCGGGGCCGCGCTGCTGTGCGACTGGCAGGGTCCGGCCCCCGAGTTGCAGCGGCGGCGCTGCCCGCCGTGCGTGGTCGACGGACTGCCGGACTACCGCGAACGCTGGCGAACACTGGTAGGAGACGGGTTCGAGTCCACACCCGTATGAGCGTTTTTGACTTTATATGATTGTTTTTGACGCTCGCGCTTGCTAGGCTGGCGCGACATCCATTGCCTCACCGGGAGCCCCACGCCGTGGACACGCTCGACGATCTCTGGGACGAGACCCACACCGCCACGCTCGACGAACCGGGGTTGCTGCTCTACCGCTCCAACCTGCTGGGGCGCGACCGGCGGATCACGAACTTCGGCGGCGGCAACACCTCGGCGAAGCTCCACGCGCGCGATCCGCTGACTGGCGCGACCGAAACCGTGCTGTGGGTCAAGGGCTCCGGCGGCGACCTCGGCAGCATGCGGCTCGACGGCTTCGCGACGCTCTACCAGTGCAAGCTGGAACAGTTGAAGACGGTCTACCGCGGTGCGCAGCATGAAGACGAGATGGTCGGGCTGCTGCCGCACTGCACCTTCGGCCTCAACCCACGCGCGGCGAGCATCGATACCCCCTTGCACGCCTTCGTTCCGCACCCGCACGTCGATCACGTGCATCCCGACGCGGTGATCGCGCTCGCCTGCACCAGCCGCTCGCGCGAACTCACGGCCGAGGTCTTCGGCGAGCAGATCGGCTGGCTGCCGTGGCGACGTCCTGGTTTCGAGCTGGGACTCGCGCTGGAGCGGCTGGCGCGTGCGAACCCGCAGTACCGCGGCGTGGTCCTGCAGGGCCACGGACTGTTCACCTGGGGCGCCACCGCGCGGGAATGCTACGCGACGACGCTCGCCACCGTGCGTCGGGCTGCGGACTGGCTCGTCGCGAACACCGCGCGTCCGGCCTTCGGCGGCCCCCGTCACGCGGGTATCACCGACGCGGCGCAACGCCGGCGGATCGCCGGCGTGCTGCTGCCCCAGCTGCGTGGCGCCGACGCCGCCGCGGTCCATCGCGCCGGCCACTTCGACGATTCACCCGCGGTGCTCGAGTT
This sequence comes from Pseudomonadota bacterium, assembly GCA_963204845.1. Lineage (GTDB taxonomy): Bacteria > Pseudomonadota > Gammaproteobacteria > Pseudomonadales > UBA5518 > UBA5518. The sequence goes on from CAUJIL010000109.1 coordinate 5,748, forward strand.
CGTCGACTCGGCGCGCATCGCCGGACTCGCGGCGCTCGGCACCTCGTGCCCGGACCATTTCCTGCGCACCAGGATCCGTCCGCTGGTCGTGGACTTCGACCCCGACGCGGCCGACCGCGAGGCCGAGCTCGATCGCTGCGTGCAGGGACTCGATGCGGCCGTCGCGAGCTACCGGGACGCGTACCGCGACTACTACCGTCGCCACGCGCAGGCCGACAGCCCGCCGCTGCGCGACGCGAATCCGGTGATCCACCTGGTACCGGGGGTCGGGATGCTGAGCCTCGCACCCGACAAGGCTACGGCCCGCATCGCTGCCGAGTTCTACCTCAATGCGATCAACGTGATGCGCGAGGCCGAGCGCGTCGACCGCTACGTGGCGCTGCCCGAAGGCGAGGCGTTCGCGATCGAGTACTGGCAGCTCGAGGAAGCCAAGCTGCGCCGGCTGCCGCCACCGCGCAGCCTCGCCGGGCGGGTGGCGCTGATCACCGGTGGCGCCGGCGGCATCGGCTGCGCCAGCGCGCGACGCCTGCTCGCCGAGGGTGCCTGCGTGATGCTGCTCGACATCGATCGCAGCGCGCTCGAGCAGACCCGCAGTACCCTGGCGGCCGAGCACGGCGAGGACCGCGTGCGCACGCTGTACTGCGACGTGACCGACGAACGCTCGGTCATCGAGGCGCTCGCCGGCGTAGCGGTCGAGTTCGGCGGGCTCGACATCCTGGTGTCGAACGCCGGCATCGCCAGTGCCGCAGCGCTCGACGAGACGAGCCTCGAGCTCTGGAACCGCAACATCGCGATCCTCGCGACCGGCTACTTCCTGGTCGCGCGCGAGGCGTTCCGCCTCATGAAGCGCCAGCGTCGCGGCGGCGCCATCGTGTTCGTCGCCAGCAAGAACGGGCTGGTGGCTTCCGTGAACGCCTCGGCCTACTGCACCGCCAAGGCCGCCGAGATCCAGCTCGCGCGCGCACTGGCGCTCGAGGGCGCGCCCCACGGCATTCGCTGCAATGTGGTGAACCCGGACGCGGTGCTGCGCGGCTCGCGGATCTGGAGCAGCGAATGGCGCCGGGAACGCGCCGAGGCCTACAACATGGACGAGTCCGCGCTCGAGGAGTACTACCGGGAACGCAGCCTGCTCAAGCGCAACGTGCTTCCCGAGGACATCGCCGAGGCGGTGTATTTCCTGGTCGCCGACACGTCCTCGAAGTCCACCGGCAACATCCTCAACGTCGACGCCGGCAACGCCGCGTCCTTCACCCGCTGAGTGCCGCCATGAACCTGCTCGCCCCCGACTTCATCGCCACCTGCAACGACGCACAGGCCCCCATGCTGGCGCGCGACTACGCCGCACTCGGCGAACGGCTCGCGCGCGAGGGCATCGACATCGACGCCATCACACGCCGTGCCGCGGCCTTCGAGGTCGCGGTGCCGAGCTGGGGCGTGGGCACCGGCGGCACGCGCTTCGCGCGTTTCCCGGGGCCTGCCGAGCCGCGCAACGTGTTCGAGAAACTCGAGGACTGCGCCGTGATCCAGCGCCTGGTGCGCTGCACGCCGCGCGTCTCGCCGCATTTTCCGTGGGACTGCGTGGACGACTACGCGGCGCTGCGCGAACACGCCGCCGCGCTCGGCCTGGGATTCGACGCGGTGAACTCCAACACCTTCCAGGACCAGCCCGCACAGGCACTGTCGTACAAGTTCGGCTCGCTGACGCATACCAGCGCCGCCGTGCGCGAACAGGCGGTCGCGCACAACATCGACTGCATCGACTACGGCCGCGCGCTGGGCGCCAGGGCGCTCACGGTATGGATCGGCGACGGCGGCAACGTTCCGGGCCAGCAGCACCTGGTGCGCGCGCTGGAGCGCTACCTCGGGTCGATGCGCGTGATCTACGACGCCCTGCCCGCCGACTGGCAGGTATTCATCGAACACAAGTGCTACGAGCCGGCGTTCTACTCGACGGTGATCCAGGACTGGGGAACCAGCGTGCTGTGCGCGATGGAACTCGGGGACAAGGCGCGCTCGCTGGTGGACCTCGGCCACCACGCACCGAACGTCAACATCGAGATG
>CAUJIL010000110.1 GCA_963204845.1 Pseudomonadota bacterium
CGCGATGTGACAGGCGTTGGCGGCGGTGAGGTAGCTCTTCGCGCGGCCCTGCTCGTCGATCGGGCCGCGGTCGGCCGCGGTCCAGACGCTGGTCGCCTCGAGTCCGAGTTCCATCGCGGGCGGCAGCAGATCGCTGCGCGCCAGTGCGACGCCGGCGATCTCCGCCAGCGTGAACCGCACGCCCGGATCCGCGCGCAGCCGTGCCACGCCGTCCACGAATTCCACCGCGTCGGGGGGGCTCCGGAGCAGCCGCGCGGCAATCGCGAGGATCTTGTCGCGCAGCTTCGCCGCCGCCCGCAACGTCGCGCCGCTGATCGCCACGCCGAGCCGGCTGCCGCCGGGGCCGAAGGCGGGCGGTGCGCCGAGGGTATCGAGCGCGACGACGCCGATGTCCTGCGGGCGCACGCCGAAATAATCCGCCAGCAGCTGCGCGATCAGCGTGTACTGGCCCTGGCCCTCGGGCGTGAAACCGACGCGGGCCGTGATGTGGCCGAGGATGTCGATCGCGACCGTGATTCCCTCGGGCACGCCGACGCCCGGCATGCCGACGATCGCGTAGGCGTTCCAGTCGAATACGCCGGGTTCCACCGCGTTCGCCACCCCGATGCCGATCCAGCGTCCGGCGGCGCGTGCCTCGCGCTGGAAGCGGCGCAGCGCCGGGTAGTCCGCGCGCCCGAGCACCGCCTCGAGCGTGGCCGGGTAGTCGCCGCTGTCGTATTCGTTGCCGCTGGGAATGGTGTACGGGAACTGCTCGGGGCGGATGTAGTTGCGCCGGCGCAACTCGACCGGGTCGATGCCGAGCTCGCGCGCGGCGATGTCGACCATCTGCTCCAGCACGAAGAAGTGCGGCGGTGGGCCCATGCCACGGTAGGCGCTGGTCGGCAGCTTGTTGCTGAGCACGATCGTCACGTCGTAGGAGGCCACCGGTATCGCGTAGCAGCCGGTGAACGCCGCCAGCGGCTTGCCGGCGCCGATGGCGCCGTAGTTCTCGCCGCTGGCGCCGATATCGTCGAGCAGCGCGATGCGCAGCCCCGTGAAGCGGCCGTCCGCGTCGAGTGCGAGCTCCGCCTCGTAGAAACGGTCCCACGCCTGGCCGCCGCCGGCGCTGAGGTATTCCACCCGGTCCTCGATCCACTTGATCGGCGCGCCGCCGGCCTTGCGCGACAGCAGGCAGACGATGTTGATCGCGCGCGGGTTGCCCTTGCCGCCGAAGCTGCCGCCGCGCTGGTAGCTGATCAGCCGCACGCGGTTCGACGGCAGCCCGAGCACGCCGGCGATCGCCAGCGCGGTCAGCAGCGGCGACTGCACGCCGGCGCGGATCGTGACCGCATCGGCGAGCGTGTCCCACTGGCAGATGCAGCCGAAGGTCTCGATCGGATTCGCGCCGACGCGGTTCCAGCGGAACGATTCGCGAACCACGCGCGCGGAGCCGGCGAACGCCGCATCGACCTCGCCCCACGTGAAGCGGCGCGCGAGCGCCACGTTGCCGGGCAACGTGTCGTGCACGCGTGGCGCGTCGGCGTCGCCGGCGCGGCGTCCGTCGACGACGGCGGGCAGCGGCTCGTAGTCCACCTCGATCAGCTCCAGCGCATCCTCGGCCACGTAGCGGCTGCACGCCGCGACCGCCGCCACCGGTTCGCCGAAGTAGTGCGCCTTGGCGGTCGCCATGCAGAGCAGGCCGGTGCCCTCCGGGTAGCCGCCGGACGGGTTGCTCCAGCGCGCCACGTCCTCGCCGGTGAGCACGGCCACCACGCCGGGCAATGCGAGCGCGCGGCGCGCGTCGATGCGCACGAGGCGCGCGTGCGCGTGCGGGCTGCGCAGGATCGCGGCGTGCAGCATGCCGGGCACGCTGGCGTTGTCGATGAACTCGGCGCGCCCGGTGACCAGCGCGGGATCCTCCACACGCGGCAGTTCGCGTCCGATCCAGCGGCGCTCGCTGGCCGGGATGTCGTCGAGGCGGGGTTCGCCGTGATCGGTGCGGGTCGGTTCCATGCGTTGCTCGCTGCTGCCGCGGGTTGCGGTCAGTAGATGATGCGTTCCGTGACGAGGCGCTGGTAGCGTTCGGCCGGCAGGCCCAGCAGTTCGCGGAACACGTAGTCGTTGTCCTGGCCGATCATCGGCCCGGTGCGCTGCGGCGCCGCCGCCTTGCGTGTCTTGACGTAGTTGCCGTACAGCGTTTCACGGAAACCCAGCGGGTGCTCGAATTCGAAGAACGTGCCGCGGGCGCGGAAGTGCGGGTCGTTCAGCAGATCGCCGACGTCGAGCACCGGGGTGGCGGCGACACCGGCGCGCTGCAACTGCTCGGCCAGCGCGCGGTCGTCGTGCGACGTGGTCCAGTCGCCCAGGTGGCGGTGCAGTTCTTCGAGGCGCGCAACGCGCCCCGCGTGGTTCGCGAACTGCGGAACGCGGCTCCAGTCCGGCGCGCCCATCGCCTGCACCAGCGCCTGCCATTCGGTATCGTCGGCCACCGCGATCGCGATCCAGCGGTCCTGGCCGGCGCAGCGGAACACGCCGTGTGGCGCTGCCGCCGCGAGCGGATGGCGGTTGCCGAGCGGTCGGGCGACGCGGCCGTTCAGCACGAAGTCCATGAACGCCGGCGCCATCAATTGCATCACGCCTTCCTGCTGCGAACAGTCGACGTGCATGCCGCGGCCGTTGCGCTTGCGCCAGTTCAGCGCGAGCACGGCCGCGAAGGCGCCGAGGATGCCGCCGAGCGGGTCCGCGTAGGCGTTCTCCATCGGTACCGGCGGGCCGTCGAGGTAGCCGGTGACGCTGTCGAGCCC
>CAUJIL010000111.1 GCA_963204845.1 Pseudomonadota bacterium
GGTGTGGGCGGGGCGGTTTTGCGCCCCCCGCCCGGCCCGCGCGGGGGGGGCGGCGCTTTCCCCCCCCCCCCCCCCCCCCCCACGCCGCTTGCGGTAGACTCGACCAAAGACCACACGATCGGGAGGGTTTCGAGGTGAGCGAGAAAAGCAGCGACAAGCGCAGGACGGTATTCATCACCGGCGCCGCCGGCGGGCTCGGCGCGAGCACGGCGCGCTACCTGGCCGAACGCGACTGGCTGGTGTTCGCGGCCGACTACGACGCGAAGGCACTGAAGGAACTCGAGGACGAGCCGAACATCCAGCCCCTGCAGGTGGACGTCACCGACGCGGCGAGCTGCGAGGCGGCGCGCCGCAAGGTCGCCGCCGTGTGCCGCGGACTGGACGGCATCGTGAACTTCGCCGGCATCCTCGCGGTCGGTTCGCTGGTCGAGATCGACCCGGAAACGGTGCGCCGCGTGCTCGAGGTCAACGTGATGGGCACCGTGCGCGTAAACCACGCGCTGTTCCGCCACGTGCTCGCGCGCAAGGGCCGCATCGTGAACATCAGCTCGGAAACCGGCTGGCAGTCGGCGATGCCGTTCAACGGTCCGTACGCGATGAGCAAGCACGCGATCGAGGCGTACTCGGACGCGCTGCGCCGCGAGCTGATGTTCCTCGACATCCCGGTGATCAAGATCCAGCCGGGCCCGTTTCGCACCGGCATGGTGGCCGGCATCGAGCAGAACTTCGATCGCGTGACGAAGGCATCGAAGTACTTCAAGGGCCTGCTGAACGGCCTGAAGCAGGCGACGCTGAAGGAGCAGGGCAAGGCGCACGATCCGCGCGTGCTGGCGCGCGTGGTGCACGGCGCGCTGACCGACCGCTGGCCGCGCGCGGCGTATTCGGTGAAGCCGGACCCGCAGCGCGTCGCGCTGAACCGCCTGCCCGAGTGGTCGATCGACACCGTGCTGAAGACCGTGCTGCGCGGCTGAGGAGGCTGGCGGCGGTTTGCGCGCACGCCCGCGATCCGTATGCTGTGGGGCACCGACCGAACCCGCAGCGGAGCAGGAGTACCGGATGGACGTGCGCAGGCTCACCGACGCGATCGCGGTCGCGCAGCAGATCTCCGTCGACGATGTCGCGGAGGCCGCGCGGCTCGGTTTCCGCACCCTGATCAACAACCGCCCCGACGGCGAGGACCCGGCGCAGCCGTCGGCACGCGAGATCGAGGCGGCGGCACGTGCCGCCGGGCTCGAATACCACCATCTGCCGGTCGTCAGCGGTGCGCTCGGCCCGCGCGACGCGCGCGCCTTCGCCGCGCTGCTCGCGCGCTCGCCGGCGCCGGTACTGGCGTTTTGCCGCAGCGGCACCCGTTCGACGATGCTGTGGGCGCTGACGCAGGCGGGAAACGGTGATGCGGAACGCGTCATCGCGACCGCGGCGCGCGCCGGCTACGACCTCGGGGGGTTACGCCCGGTGCTCGAGCGCGGCATCTGAGTCCGCCCGCTGCCGTGCCCCGGAAGCCGTGTTAGCATGCCCCCGACACGTCACCTCGGGAGGGCAGTGCGATGCAAGGCGACAAACAGGTCATCCAGTACCTCAACCGGGCACTCCGCCAGGAGCTGACCGCGATCAACCAGTATTTCCTGCACGCCCGCATGTACGGCAACTGGGGCCTCAAGCAGCTCGCCGACCACGAGTACCACGAGTCGGTCGACGAGATGAAGCACGCGGACCAGCTGGTGCAGCGCATCCTGTTCCTCGAAGGTCTGCCGAACCTGCAGGACCTCGGCACGCTGCGCATCGGCGAGAACACGCGCGAAATCCTCGAGGCAGACCTCGCGCTGGAGCTCGAGGCGGTGCCGGTCCTGCGCGAGGCCATCACCCACTGCGAGTCGGTGCGCGACTTCGTGAGCCGCGAGCTGTTCGCGAGCATCCTCGACGCCGAGGAGGAGCACATCGACTGGCTCGAGACCCAGCTCGGGCTGATCGGGCAGGTCGGGATCGAGAACTACCTGCAGTCGAAGATGTGAACCACGGCGGGCACCCCGGTTCCGGAAGTTGTTGGCATTGCGAATCTGTCTCATTTGAGCTAGTTTGGCTGCCATCAGCGACCTCCGGAACAGGGGAGCACCGCGATGTATGTGTGTATCTGCAACAGCGTGACCGATCGCGACATCGCCGAGGCGGTGGACCGCGGCGCGCGAACGCTCGCACAGCTCGAGGAATCGCTCGGCGTGGGCACCCGCTGCGGGCGTTGCCGCGATACGGCGAACGACTGCCTGCACCGCTTCCAGAGCACCGCCGCCACCGGACTCGCGTTCCAGGCAGCGTTGTAGGTCGGGGCTTCGCCGGGGCGAACGCCACGTGCGAGGCCGCGCGCGATGGCCGAACCGGAGATACCCCCATGGTTTTGAAACGCGGCAGCTGGCCGGACGGCCAGGTGGTGAGCCTCGAACACGTCTCGACCGTGCTGGCGCACAATCCGCTCGGCGACCCGCACGTGCGCCGCCTGCACGTCTGGCTGCCGCCGCAGTACCTTGCCGGTGCACCGCGACGGCGGTTCCCGGTGCTGTTCGACCTGGCCGGCTATCTGGGCTCCGGACCGGCGCACCTCGCGTGGCGCGGTTTCGAGGAAAACGTGCCGGAGCGCGTGGCGCGGCTGATCCACCAGCGGCGCATGAAACCCGCCATCCTCGTGTTCCCGGACTGCTTCACGGCGCTCGGCGGCAACCAGTACATCAATTCGTCGGCGATCGGCCGCTACGCGGATTACCTCACGCGCGAGCTGGTGCCGTTCGTCGACCGCGAGTTCCGCAGCATCGCCTCGCGCGAGGGCCGCGGGTGCTTCGGCAAGTCCTCGGGCGGCTACGGCGCGCTGGTGCACGCCATGAAGTACCCGCGGTATTGGGGTGCGGTCGCGAACCATTCCGGCGACGCCTACTTCGAGTTCCTGTACCGCAGCGACTGGCCGAACACGCTGGACGAACTGGCGCGCCATCGCGAACCGGCACGCCACGACGGACCCTGGCGCCTGCCGTCGGCGTACACACGCGTCGAGCCGGGCGCCGACGACGGGCGCGTGCGGCGTTTCCTCGCGCACGTGTGGAAGCAGGAGCGTCTCGAGTCGCGCGAGTCGATGTGCCTGATGAACCTCGCGATGGCCGCCAGTTACGACCCCGACCCGCGGGCGCCGAACGGCTTCCGGTTGCCGTTCGACCTCGAGACCGGCGAGCTGCTGCCGGCGCGCTGGAAGCGCTGGCTCGCGCACGACCCGGTGCGCATGGTCGCGCGCCACGCGGCCAGCCTGAAGACGCTGCGCGGGCTGTTCATCGATTGCGGCTGGCGGGACCAGTTCCACATCCACTACGGCTGCCGCCAGCTCTCGGGTGCGCTCACGCGCCACGGGGTGGCGCACACCTACGAGGAATTCGACGGCACGCACTCGGGAATCGACTACCGCCTCGAACGCAGCCTGCCACTGCTGAGCCGCGTGCTCGGCTGAGCCCTCAGCCCGTGTGCCCGGCCAGCTGCGCCAACTGGTCGCGGTAGCCGCGGCTCATCGTCAGCATCTGCCCGCCGCGCAGCCCGATGCGGTACTTGCCGTTCTCGAGCGGCGCGATCGACTCGACGCGATCGAGGTTGACCAGCGTGGAGCGGTGGATACGCACGAACCGCTGCGGGTCGAGTCCGGCCTCCAGCTCCTTCATCGTGGCGCGGGTGACGTGCGTGGCGCCGGCGGCGTGGATGCACATGTAGTCGCCGGCCGCGTCGATCCACTCGATGTCGTCCCAACTCACGCGGTGGATCGTGCTGCCGTCCTTGATCACGAGGCGCTGTTGCGCGTGGCCCAGCGCGCCGTCGAACGCGACGTTTTCCAGGTGCCCGGCCGTCTCGCCGGTGATCTGCGCGACCAACTCGATCAGCCGCTGCTTCTCGCCCTCGCTGTGGCGCGCCGCGAAACGTTCGAACACGCGCGCCACCGTCACCGCGAGGCGGTCCTCGTCGACCGGTTTCAGCACGTAGTCGACCGCGTGGACCTCGAAGGCCTCGACGGCGTAGTGGTCGAAGGCGGTCACGAACACCACCATCGGCATCGCCTCGTCCTGCAGGCGCCGCACCACCTCGAAGCCGTCCATGCCCGGCATCTGGATGTCGAGGAACAGCAGCTCGGCCTGGTGCTCGGCCACCGCGGCGAGCGCCTCGCGCCCGTTCTGGCACTCGGCGACCACCTCGATGCGCGGGTGCTTCTGCAGTCGCAGCCGCAGCCCGCGCCGGGCCAGCGACTCGTCATCGACGATCAGGGTTCTCAGCTTGCCCACCGCTGACCTCCTTCTGGCAGCAGGGAATACGGATGTTCACCGTCAGGCCGTGCGGAACGGTCGCGGTGAGCACGAAGGAATGGCGGCGCCCGTAGATCGCCTGCAGGCGTTCGCGCGTGTTGCGCAAGCCCACGCCGCGCGCCGACGGGATCTCGCCGTCGACCAGCGTGACGCCGGGGCCGTCGTCGGCGACCTCGATCAACAACTCGCCGGCGAACACGCGCGCCGCGATCCGCAGCCGCCCGCCGTCCTCGGACTGCGCGATCGCGTACTTGATCGCGTTCTCGACCAGCGGCTGCAGCAGCAGGCTCGGGATCAGCGCGCAGCACGCGGCGTCCTCGAGGTCGAATTCGAGCCGCAGCCGGTCCTCGAACCGCACCTTCTCGATGTCGAGATAGAGCTTCAGCGCCTCGATCTCCTGCTGCAGCGTGACCTGCTGCATCGGGTCGTTGTCGAGCGAGTAGCGCAGGAAGCTCGACAGGCGCGTGACCATGCGGTTGGCGGCGTCGGTCTGCTGCTCGAGGACCAGCGTCGAGATCGCGTTCAGCGTGTTGAACAGGAAATGCGGATTGAGCTGGTAGCGCAGCATCTTCAGCTGGGCCTCGTGCGCCATCGCCGCCGAGCGCAGCGTATCGGCGCGCATCTCGTGGAACACGCGGTAGTACTTGATCCCGACGTACAGCGCGCTCCACGCCAGCACGATCACCCAGCTCTGCAGTTGTCCCTCGTAGAAGGAGATCTTGTGGTAGAGCTCGGCCGCTGGCCCGAGCCCATCGAGCCACTGGTTCAGCTCGGTATCGAACTCGAACCACGTCGAGTAGACGAAATAGCGCGCGCGGAACCAGCCGTACGCGACCGCGTAGCTGCCGACCACGAACGTCAGCGCACGCAGCCACAGCGGCGACTCCCAGACGTGGCGAAACAGGTAGCGCAGCGGCAGCGTGAACAGCACGCCGAGCAGCGTGATGATCGCCACGTAGATCGCATAGTGCGGCGGGGCGGCGCCGAGCATCTGCGTCACCAGGTACTTGCCGAACACGCCCCAGACCGTCCAGCCGCCCAGATGCAGCAGCCAGAAGAAGCGCGACGGGTTCCTGGCGAAGTCCCTGATGTCCATGTCCGCATTCTACGCCGGCGCACCGCTGGACGCGTCGCGCTTCGTCGCGCCCTGGCGGCGCTTCGTCGCACCGCGGAGCCAGGGTGCCCACTCGGCTGCGCGCCTGTCCAGGGTGTCGCACAGGGCCACGAGGGCACCACCAACGCTGTTTCGATAGCCTCTATAATCGCGCCACCCGGTCGATGCCATGGCCCGAACGCATGCAGCAGGAACACGGCGGCGCGCACTGCGACCCGCTCCAGCCCACACCATACGCCGCACACGCGGAGCGGCGCACGCGTCAGGTCGTGGTGTTGACCGCGGCGATGATGGCGATCGAGATCGTTGCCGGCACGCTGAGCGGCTCGATGGCGCTGCTCGCCGACGGCTGGCACATGGCGACCCACGTCGCCGCCTTCGGCATCACGCTGTTCGCGTACCGCTATGCGCGCCACCACGCGCGCAGCGGGCGGTACAGCTTCGGCACCGGCAAGGTCGGCGTGCTCGGTGGTTTCACCAGCGCCGTCGCGCTGGCGATGGTCGCGCTGGCGATGGCGGTGGAATCGGTCGGGCGCCTGTTCGAGCCGCAGGCGATCCGCTTCGACGAGGCGATCGCAGTGGCGATCGCCGGCCTGCTCGTGAACCTCGTCAGCGGCGTGCTGCTGCACGGCGCGCAGCACGACCACCCGCATGCCACGGACACCCACCACCACCATCACGACCACAACCTGCGCGCGGCGTACTACCACGTGCTGGCCGACGCGCTGACCTCGGTGTTCGCGATCGTCGCACTGGCCGCGGGCAAATACCTCGACTGGATCTGGCTGGACGCGGTCGTGGGGATAATCGGCGCCGCGGTGATCGCGCGCTGGGCGTGGGGACTGTTGCGCGACACCGGGCACATCCTGCTCGACGGGCAGGCGGACGCGGCGACGCTGGAAGCGGTGCGCCGTGCGATCGAAGCCGACGCCGACAATCGCATCAGCGACCTGCACGTGTGGCAACTCGCGCCGGGTCGCTGCGCACTCGCGCTGTCGCTGACGACGCGCCAGCCGCGGCCGCCGGACCACTACAAGGCGCTGCTCGGCGACATCGGCGCGCTGGCGCACGTGACCGTCGAAGTCGTCCCGCGCGAGGACGCCAGCCGGGCGCCGGCGCCGTGATCAGGTGCGCAGCAGCGTGCCCCCGTTGACCGAGAACACCTGCCCGTTGATCCATTCGGCCTCGTCGGAGACCAGGAACGCGACCATCGAGGCGATGTCGTGCGGTGCACCCAGGCGCGTGCTGCGCACCACCCGCAGCGCCCGCTCGCGCAGTTCCTCGGGCAGCGTGGCGGCCATGTTCGGCGTGACGACCAGTCCGGGTGCGACGGCGTTGGCGCGCACGTGTTCCTTGCCCCAGCGCGAGGCGACGTGGCGCATCAGCGCCTCGATTGCGGCCTTGGCCATCGCGTAGGCGGGACGCACCGGCTCGCCGAAGGCGCTGGCGTCGGACGATGTATAGACCAGCGATCCGCCGCCACGGCGCAGCAACTCCGGCAGCACCGCACGCGTGCACAGCACGTGGCCGCGCAGCGAGACGCGCATCGTCTGGTCGAACACCGCCAGCGGCTCCTCGAGCACGTCGGAATCCTGGTGGACGACCTGCAGGTCCGCGGCGTTGACGTGCATCGCGTCGATGCCGCCCCACTCGTTCACGGCCGCGTCGACCAGCGCACGCACCGAGCCCTCGTCGCCGATGTCCAGGCGCATGCCAAGGCACTGACCCCCTGCCTCGCGTACCACGTTGGCCAGCGCCAGCGCGTGCTCACCGTCGAGGTCGCCGACCAGCACGCGCGCACCGGCATCGGCCAGCCGGTGCACCGTCGCCGAACCGATCCCGCCGCCGCCGGCAACCACGACCACCTTGTCCTCGAGTCCACGCATCGTGTGTTTTCCCATTCATGGCAAGCGCCGTTTCGCCACCCGCCGGCGCGGCGTGCGCGCGGGCGCCTTGCGCGGCTGGCCCCGGATCGCGGCCAGCAGTTCCTCGAAGGAGGCATTCAGGCAGTGCTCGTAGAACCCCGGGTCGGGCATCATGTCGCGGCAGCACTGGAAGGAGATCGCGATCTGTCCTGCGTAGCTGGTCACGACCTGGAACAGTCCCATGCTGTCCAGACATGGCCCGACGCCGTAGGCGCGCAGCAGACGCGCACCCGCCATGTACAGCGGCACCTGCGCCCCCGGCACGTTGGTGACGATCGTATTGAACAGCGGGCGCCCCGAACCGAGCAGCCCGGTCGCCGCGGCAGCGCGGAAGCCAAGCGCGGCGATCCGTGCCGGCATGCGGTTGCTCCAGTCGGTGAGCAGCCGCGCGCCGACCGCATGGATGTACGCCTTCGACGCCACGGCCTCCTCGTGCACCAGCCGCAGGCGCTCCAGCGGGTCCTCGACATCGGTGCGCAGCGCGATGCTCATCATCGAGACCCGATTGCCCCCGGCCCCCAGTTCCCCGTCCTCGCGCACGTTGACCGGAGCGCCCGCGACCAGGCTCTTCGGCGGCAGCTCGCCCTTGTCTGTCAGGTAACGGCGCAACGCGCCGGACACTACCGCCAGCATCACGTCGTTGACCGTCGCGCCGGGCACGCTGTCCCTGATCTCGCCGACCTCGCGCAGCGACATCCCGATCGCACCGAACACGCGGTGCGGCGAGATGCGGCCGTTGAAGCGCGTGTGTTCCTTCGGACCCAGCGACCGCAGACGGCGCTCGCGGAGCCCCTCGCGCACCCGCAGCCAGGCCGGCACCGAGCGGCCCAGCATCTCGAGCACACCCATCGGCTGGCGGATCAGGCTGCGCCCGAGCAGGCGCAGCACATCGAGTTCGCTGCCGGCCTCGCGGCGCGCGCGCGGCTGCGGCCCGGACCGATCGTCGAAGTCCGGCAGCGCCTCGAGGTCGTGCAGCGCGGCGACGATGTCCACGCCCGAAGCGCCATCGATCGCGGCGTGATGGATCTTCAGGAACAGCGCGAAGCTGCCCGGCGGCAGTCCCTCGACGTTGTCCAGCCCCTCGATCACGTACGCCTCCCACAGCGGGTGCGCGCGGTCGAGCGCGCGCGCGTGGATGCGCGCGATCTGGATGCAGAACTGGCGCCAGTCGCCCGGCCTGGGCAGCGCGATGTGGCGCACGTGGAACTCGATGTCCGGGTCCTCGGCGTCGCTCCAGAACGGATAGTCGATGTCGAACGGCACCGGCACGAGGCGGCGCGTGAACACCGGCGAACGGTCGCTGCGCTCGCGGAAGGTGCGCAGGATGTCGCGGAAACGCACCAGGCCGCCGGGGGCGGTCGCGGGGTCGTAGATCAGCACCGAGCCGATGTGCATCGGCGCGTTGTCCATCTCCCCGTACAGGAACAGGGCGTCCTGACCGCTCAACTGCTGCACGGGACACCTCCTGTGCCTGGGTTACGCGCACCAATGTAACCCGAATCGGCGGCGAAGTGATCAGCCGCCCGGCCAGCTGTCCCGGCCGCCGTCGTCCACCTGCTCCAGCTCGAGCGTCAACCCCCCGCCGGATGGCGCAGCGCCTCGCGCGGCGGGCTGCGCCGCCGCCGTGCCCGGCACGGACCCCGGGTAGCGCGAGAGGTCGCCGCCGCTGGCGTCGAGCTTGATGCGCAGACGCACGTCGTTCTGCGAGTCGGCGTTGCGGATTGCCTCCTCGGCACTGATGCGACCCTGCTTGTACAGCGCGAACAGCGCCGAATCGAAGGTCTGCATGCCCAGCGTTTCCGACTTCGCCATGATTTCCTTGATGCCGTCGAATTCGCCCCTGACCACGAGTTCCTCGATCGTCTTGGTCCCGAGCAGCACCTCGACCGCCGCGCAGCGCTTGCCGTCGACCGTGCGCACCAGGCGCTGCGAGACGAAGGCACGCAGGTTCTGCCCCAGGTTCATCAGCAACTGCGCGCGCCGCTCCTCCGGGAACAGGTTCACGATGCGTTCCAGCGCCTGGTTCGCGTTGTTCGCGTGCAGCGTCGAGATCGCGAGATGGCCGGTTTCGGCGAACGCCAGCGCGTGCTCCATCGTTTCGCGATTGCGCACCTCGCCGATCAGGATCACGTCCGGCGCCTGGCGCAGCGTGTTGACGAGCGCATTCTGGAAGCTGCGCGTGTCGACCCCGACCTCGCGCTGGTTCACGATGCACTTCTTGTGGCGGTGCACGTACTCGATCGGGTCCTCGATGGTGATGATGTGCCCGCCCGAGGTGCTGTTGCGGTGATCGATCAGCGCCGCCAGCGAGGTGGACTTGCCCGAACCGGTGCCCCCCACGAACAGGATCAGGCCGCGTTTGGCGAGCACCACTTCCTTGAGCACCGGCGGCAGGCCGAGGTCGTCGAAGCGGGGGATCTCGGTCGTTATGTTGCGCGCGACGATCGAGACCTCGTTGCGCTGGCGGAAGATATTGATCCGGAAGCGGCCGGCCGAGGGGATCGAGACCGCGAGGTTCATCTCGAGTTCCTGCGCGAACTGCCGGCGCTGCTCCTCGTCGAGGATCGCGTCGGCGATCTCCGCGATCTCGCCCGGGCGCATCGGCTCGTTCGCGAGCGGCTTCAGCACGCCCTGGAACTTCGCGCACGGCGGGGCGCCGGTGCTGAGATAGAGATCGGATCCGTCGTTCCTGGCCAGGACCCGCAGGTACTCCTCGAACTTCACGACTCGCGCCCTCCGGCTTGCTGCAGCGTCGGACAAGCATAGTCAGGCGTGCCCGTCCGCGCGAACCTCCTGCCTCAGAGCCAGCGTCGGACGGTGTTGCGGTAGGCGACGAACTCCGCACCGAAGCGCGCCTCGAGCGCCCGCTCTTCCGGCGCGATCTGGAAGCGGCCGAGATAGAGCACCAGCAGTGGCGGTACAACGAAGACCGCGAGATTCGCGAGCCAGACCGCCCAGGCCACGAGACCCAGCAGCAGGCCGAGGTACATCGGGTTGCGCGTGTGGCGATAGACGCCTGCCGTGACCAGCCGTCGCGCGGCCTGTGGGTGCAGCGGATCGACCGTGGTGCCGGCACGGCGGAAGGCGAGGAATCCCGCCACGCCGACCGCCGCGCCGCCCAGCAACGGCAGCGCCGCGAACACGCCGCGCGCGGGCAGGGCGAAGGCCAGTTCCGGCAGCGACTTCGCCAGCAGGTACATCGCCGCGGCGAGCACGGCGAAGACCAGTGGCGGCGGGACCTTCAGTTCGAGCATGCGCATCGATCGAACCCGGATGCGCCGCCATGCGCCGGCCCGCCCACGGCGATCACACCACCTCGCTGCGCTGGTGCGGCCGCGAGAATTCCTTCACCGCGCGCAGGATCTGGCGGATCGTGATCTGTCCGAGCAGCATGCCGTCCTCGTCGACCACCGGACGGCGGCGGATCTTGTGCGCGAGCATGTCGGACGCGATATCGACGATGTTGTCGGTGATTTTCGCGGTGTGCAGGTTGTGCCTCGTCATGAAGTCGGCCACGGTTCCGATGCCGGTGTCGTTGTAGGTGGCGCCCAGCAAGCCGCGCAGGCAGTCCATCTCGGAGAGCACGCCGAGCAGTCGATTGTCGTCGTCGACGACGCACAGGCCCGACACCTTGTGCACGAGGATCAGGTGGATGGCGTCGAACAGGCTCGCCTCGGGGTGGACCCGGACGGGATGCTGTACGATGTAATGCATCAGATCGATATTCTTCTTGAGCATTGTTCTGACTCCCGTTGACCCAGACAGGACGGAGGCGACGGTCGAGGCGCCGGGCTGCGGAGACGATGCGCGATTCAGGTATCCGCCGCGGGGCCCTGTCCGTAATATACGCCGAAGCCCCGGCTCCGCAAGCCACGTGCCGGTACGCAACGACGACGAACCACGACCCACACCGTCGCGCCTGCGCGCCGGCATCCACGACACGAGCGGAGACCACCCGTGAGCGACCGACCCAACACGTGCAGCATGGCGCTTTTCTGCGATTTCGAGAACGTCGCACTCGGCGTGCGTGACGCCAGATACGCGGCTTTCGATATCCGCAAGGTGCTCGAGCGCCTGCTGCTGAAAGGCAATATCGTCGTCAAGAAAGCCTATTGCGACTGGGATCGCTACAAGGAATTCAAGAAGGCCATGCACGAGGCGGCCTTCGAGCTGATCGAGATCCCGCATGTGCGCCAGTCGGGCAAGAACTCGGCCGACATCCGCATGGTCGTCGATGCGCTCGATCTCTGCTACACGAAATCGCACGTCGACATGTTCGTGATCATCAGCGGCGACTCCGACTTCTCGCCGCTGGTCGCGAAACTGCGCGAGAACGACAAGACCGTGATCGGCGTCGGCGTGAAGAACTCGAGCTCCGACCTGCTGGTGTCGGGTTGCGACGAATTCATCTATTACGACGACCTCGTGCGCGAACCCGACAGCAAGCGCAAGCGCCGCCGGCCGGCGGCAAAGAAGAGCGCCACGGCGCAGAAGGAGCCGGAGGCGCCGCCGGTCGACGACAAGCGGCAGGAAGCGTTCGACCTCGTGCTGGCCACGATCGAGGACCTGTTCGAGGAGCGTGGCCAGGAAGACAAGGTGTGGGCCTCGATGGTCAAGCAGACGCTGAAACGCCGCCATCCCGGTTTCAACGAGCGTTACCACGGCTTCCGTACCTTCGCGCAACTGCTCGAGGAAGCCCAGTCGCGCAAGCTCCTCGAGCTCGAACCCGACGAGAAGTCCGGGAGCTACATCATCCGCAGCCTGGCCCACGAGGACTGAGCAGCGGCGACGGACTCACGGTGGCGCGCGATCCGGTCGATCCTCCCGGCCTCGTTGTGCTGCGTCGGGACAGACGGGATCGCCCTTGTCGAACACCACCCGCCAGGTACCCGGCCCCTCCCGCCGCCAGACCGACGTGAAGCGGCCGATGAGCCTGCCGCTGGCGTCGTGAACCGGCCCGGAGGTAAGCGCAAGCGTGCCTCCGGCAAGGACCTCGACCTGATCCGGCGCCCACGAGAATGGCGCGCGCTCGCCCTCGAACCAGCGTGACCAGTACGCGATCACCTGCGCCCTGCCGCGCAGCGGCGACGACCCGCTGAAGAACACCGCATCGTCCGCCACCAACGACGCGAAGCGATCGAGGTCGCGGTCGGCCATGCTGTGGGCGAAGGCAAACTCGGCGGCGCGCACCTCCTCCTGCGCCGGTACCAAGGCGCCAGGCGAAGGCGCCTGCGCGCAGGCACCGAGCATGCCGGCGGCCAATGCGGACACGAATCCGGCCAGTCGTGCGCGCCGCATCTCGGTTGCCCTCGCCGCGCCGTCACGAATGGCCGGAGTGATCGCGCAGCGGGTCCTATGCGTTCTCCTTGCCGATGAAACGATAGATCGCGGCGCCGGCGACTGCGCCGGCGATCGGCGCGACCCAGAACAGCCAGAGTTGCGCGACCGCCCAGTCGCCGACGAACACGGCCACCCCGGTGCTGCGGGCCGGATTCACGGAAGTGTTCGTCACCGGAATCGAGATCAGGTGGATGAGCGTCAGGCAGAGGCCGATCGCGATCGGTGCGAATCCCTGCGGCGCGCGCCGGTCCGTGGCGCCGAGAATCACGAGCAGGAACATCATCGTCATCACGACCTCGGTGACCAACGCGGCGAGCAGGCCGTAACCTCCGGGAGAATGCTCACCGTAGCCGTTGGAGGCAAACCCGGCGGCGACGTCGAAACCCGCCTTGCCGCTGGCGATCAGGTACAGCACGCCACCGGCGACGATGCCTCCCAGCACCTGCGCAACGATGTACGGCAGCAGCTCGCTCGCCGGAAAGCGGCCACCCGCCCACAGACCCACCGAAACCGCCGGATTGAGGTGGCAGCCCGACACATGACCGATCGCGAACGCCATCGTCAGCACGGTCAGTCCGAACGCCAGTGAAACACCCAGCAACCCGATCCCGAGTTCGGGGAACGCCGCCGCCAGCACCGCGCTGCCGCAGCCGCCCAGAACCAGCCAGAAGGTACCGAAGAACTCCGCGCCGTACTTGTTCATCGTGTTTTCCTCGACGTGTTGTAGTGACGCCTTGCAGTGCCTGTCGCGCAGCTGACGCGACAGGCGTCGCCGATCATGACCCAGGTGCACGGCATCTGGCCAGAAGCATCGACGCGGACGGGATGGAAGCGGTGCGCCCGCGGGGCCCACGCTCAGGGTGCAACGCTCTTGTACGCGAGGGCGTGCGCCTTGCGCTCAGGATATCCCGAGCGAGGCCCACATCGCGTCGACGCGGCGTTTAACGTCGGCGTCCATCGCGATCGGACGGCCCCACTCCCGGTTCGTCTCGCCGGGCAGCTTGCGGGTGGCGTCGAAGCCGACCTTGCCGCCCAGCCCCGCGACCGGGGACGCGAAATCGAGGTAGTCGATCGGCGTGTGGTCGATCAGCAGCGTGTCGCGCACCGGGTCCATGCGCGTGGTCATCGCCCAGATCACGTCATTCCAGTCGCGCGCGTTCACGTCGTCGTCGGTCACGATCAGGAACTTGGTGTACATGAACTGACGCAGGAAGGACCACGCCGCCATCATCACGCGCCTGGCGTGTCCGGGATACTGCTTGCGGATCGTGATCACGGCCAGGCGGTACGAGCAGCCTTCGGGCGGCAGGTAGAAATCCGTGATCTCCGGGAACTGGCGCTGCAGCAACGGCACGAACACCTCGTTCAGCGCGGCGCCGAGCACCGCCGGTTCGTCCGGCGGCCGTCCGGTGTAAGTGCTGTGGTAGATCGGGTCGTCGCGGTGCGTGAGGCGCTCGACCGTGAACACCGGGAAGCGCTCGACCTCGTTGTAGTAGCCGGTGTGATCACCGAACGGGCCTTCCTCGGCCAAGTCGTCCGGATGGATGTGTCCCTCGAGCACGATCTCGGCGCTCGCCGGCACCTGCAGGTTGCCCACCGAGGCGTTGACCAGCAGCGTCTTGGAGCCGCGCAGCAAGCCGGCGAACGCGTATTCCGACAATGTGTCGGGAACCGGCGTGACGGCGCCGAGGATCGTCGCCGGGTCGGCGCCGAGCGCCACCGCGACCGGGAACGGCTTGCCGGGGTGCTGCTGTTTCCATTCCTGGTAATCCAGCGCGCCGCCGCGATGCGACAGCCAGCGCATGATCAGGCGGTTCCTGCCGATCAGCTGCATGCGGTAGATGCCAAGGTTCTGGCGTTCCTTGTGCGGGCCGCGCGTGATCACCAGCGGCCAGGTCACCAGCGGGCCGACGTCGCCGGGCCAGCAGGTCTGCACCGGCAGCATCGACAGGTCCACGTCGTCGTGCTCGAACACGTTCTGCTGGCATTCGCCGCGCCCGATCACTTTCGGCGCCATCGCCAGCACCTGGCGGAACACCGGCAGCTGGTTCCAGGCGTCGCGCATCCCGCGTGGCGGGTCGGGCTGGCGCAGGAAGGCGAGCAGCTCGCCGATTTCGCGCAGGCTCGCGGGGTCGTCACGGCCCATGCCACGCACCACGCGCAGCTGCGTGCCGAACAGGTTGCCGAGCAGCGGGATCCGCGAGCCCTTGGGGTTTTCGAACAGCAGTGCCGGACCGCCGGCGCGCAGGGTGCGGTCGCAGATCTCGGTGATCTCGAGCCGCGGATCGACCGGCGTCCGCACGCGCTTGAGCTCGCCGCAGGCCTCGAGCGCCCGGATGAACTCGCGCAGGTCCCGCCAGGACATGGTGCGTGGGATCCGCCGTCGCTTACTTGCGCTTCATCGAGGCGAAGAACTCGTCGTTGGTCTTGGTGTCCTTCAGCTTGTCGATCAGGAACTCGGTGGCGTCGATGTCTTCCATCGAGTGAAGGAGCTTGCGCAGGATCCACATCCGGTTCAGCTCCTCGTCACTGGTCAGCAGTTCTTCGCGACGTGTTCCGGAGCGGCGGATGTTGATCGCGGGGAACACGCGCTTCTCGGCGATGCGCCGGTCGAGGTGCAACTCCATGTTGCCCGTTCCCTTGAACTCCTCGTAGATGACCTCGTCCATCTTCGAGCCGGTGTCGATCAGCGCCGTGGCGATGATCGTCAGGCTGCCGCCTTCCTCGATGTTGCGCGCGGTACCGAAAAACCGCTTCGGACGCTCGAGTGCAT
>CAUJIL010000112.1 GCA_963204845.1 Pseudomonadota bacterium
GAGATGGTGATGCCGGGCGACAACCTGCAGATGGTGGTGACGCTGATCGTGCCGATCGCGATGGAGGACGGCCTGCGGTTCGCGATCCGCGAGGGCGGCCGCACGGTGGGCGCCGGCGTGGTGGCGAAGATCATCGAGTGAACCCGGCGTGAATAGTTGGGAATGATGAGCGCGCCCCCCGAATCGTGTTGACACGGGCGGGGGGCGAAAATAGAATTCCGCTTCTTTTTTGGCCGCCCCTGAAAACGCGGCGGATGCAGTTTCGAACCGGAGCCCAGTGGCCAGATGCAAAACCAGCGGATCAGAATTCGACTCAAGGCTTTTGACCACCGCCTGATCGATGTCTCGGCCCAGGAGATCGTCGACACGGCGAAGCGCACCGGCGCGCAGGTGCGCGGTCCGATTCCGCTGCCTACCCGCAAGGAGCGCTACACGATCCTGATCTCGCCGCATGCGAACAAGGATGCGCGTGACCAGTACGAGATCCGCACGCACAAGCGCGTGCTGGACATCGTCGAGCCGACCGAGAAGACGGTCGATGCGCTGATGAAGCTGGATCTGGCGGCAGGAGTCGAGGTGCAGATCAGTCTCGGCTGAACCGCCGGGACCGCCCGGCCGCGCCGGGCATGTGTAACGCACGCTCGCGTGCGGCCATAGAGGGTTCAGCCCCGTACACGAGGATGACAAGATGACTATTGGCATTGTCGGTCGCAAGACCGGTATGACCCGCGTTTTCACCGCCGACGGGACCTCGATCCCGGTGACGGTGATCGAGGCGACGCCGAACCGCGTCACCCAGGTGAAGACCCCCGACCGCGACGGCTACAGCGCCGTGCAGGTGACGGTCGGCGATCGTCGCAATTCTCGCGTCACGAAGCCCGAGGCCGGGCATTTCGCCAAGGCCGGCGTTGCCGCCGGTCGTGGACTGTGGGAATTCCGCCTCGAAGACGGCGTTGAGTCGCCGGCGGTAGGCGCGGAACTCACGGTGGCCACCTTCGAGGCGGGCCAGAAGGTCGATGTCGCCGGTCGTTCGCGCGGCAAGGGCTTCCAGGGCGTGATCAAGCGCTGGAACTTCCGCATGCAGGACGCCACGCACGGCAACTCGCGCTCGCATCGCGCCCCGGGTTCGATCGGTCAGAACCAGTCGCCGGGCCGGGTGTTCAAGGGCAAGAAGATGGCTGGCCACATGGGTGACCGCAACGTCACCGTGCAGACGCTCGAGGTCGTGCGTGTGGACGCCGAACGCAACCTGCTGCTCATCAAAGGGGCCGTCCCGGGCGCGCCGGGGGCCGACGTCGTCGTGCGTCCGGCCGAGAAAGCCTGAGGATCCCTGGGGGTATATGCGCATGGAATTGAGTATCACCG
Source organism: Pseudomonadota bacterium (assembly GCA_963204845.1). Lineage (GTDB taxonomy): Bacteria > Pseudomonadota > Gammaproteobacteria > Pseudomonadales > UBA5518 > UBA5518. The sequence goes on from CAUJIL010000112.1 coordinate 1,366, forward strand.
CTCCTGGCAACGCGTCCGCGGGTACCGTGCAGGTGTCCGACGTGACTTTCGCCCGGGAATTCAACGAGGACCTGGTGCACCAGGCGGTCGTGGCCTTCCTGGCGGCCGGCCGGCAGGGTTCGCGCAAGCAGAAGACGCGCGCGGAAGTCAGCGGCGGCGGCCGCAAGCCGTGGAAGCAGAAGGGTTCCGGCCGCGCCCGCGCCGGCTCGATCCGCAGCCCGATCTGGCGCAGTGGCGGCACCACCTTCGCGGCGGTCCCGCAGGACCACTCGCAGAAACTGAACCGCAAGATGTACCGCGCGGCGATGCGCTCGATCCTCTCCGAACTCGCCCGCCAGGAGCGCCTGGTCGTGGTCGAGTCCTTCGGTGTGGCCGAGCCGAAGACGAAGCTGCTGACGCAGCAACTCGCGGGCTACCAGCTCGATGAGGTGCTCATCGTCGCCGATGAAGTCGACCGCAACCTGTACCTGGCGGCGCGCAACGTTCCGCGCGTCGAGGTTCGTGACGTGGCCGGCGTCGATCCGGTCAGCCTGGTGGCATACGAGAAGGTGATCGTGACCGTGCCGGCGCTGCGCAAGTTCGAGGAGATGCTGGGATGAATCAGGAGAGAGTGTTCAGCGTCCTGCTCGGACCGCACGTCTCGGAGAAGACCGCGACCGCGGCCGCCAGCTCCAACCAGTACGCGTTCCGCGTCGCGCGCGACGCCACCAAGCCGGAGATCCGCACCGCCGTCGAGCGGCTGTTCAAGGTGAAGGTGCTGGACGTGCGCGTGCTGAACGTCAAGGGCAAGGTCAAGCTGAATCGCAACGGCGTCGCGAAGCGCTCCGACTGGAAGAAAGCCTACGTCAGGCTCGAGGCCGGTCAGGAAATCGACTTCACGGTCGCTGAATAATCGGGAGCTGGGAAGATGGCAGTCGTAAAGAAGAAGCCGACTTCGCCGGGCAGGCGTTTCGTCGTGCAGGTCGTCGAGCCGAGCCTGCACAAGGGCGCTCCGCACGGCGCGCTGCTCGAGAAGCAGGGCAAGAACGGCGGGCGCAACAACGCCGGGCGCATCACCGTGCGCCACCAGGGCGGCGGGCATCGCCAGCATTACCGGCTGGTCGATTTCAAGCGGGCGAAGGACGGCATTCCGGCGCGCGTCGAGCGCCTCGAGTACGACCCGAACCGCACGGCGCACATCGCGCTGCTGCTCTATCGTGACGGCGAGCGCCGCTACGTGATCGCCTCGCGCAACATGAAGGCCGGCGACGAGGTCGTGTCGGGCGAGAACGCGCCGATCAAGGAAGGCAACACGCTGCCGCTGCGCAACATCCCGCTGGGATCGGTGGTGCACTGCATCGAGATGAAGCCCGGCAAGGGCGCGCAGATCGCGCGCAGCGCCGGCGCCGGCGTGCAGCTGGTCGCGCGCGAGGGTCAGTACGCGACGCTGCGCCTGCGTTCGGGCGAGATGCGCAAGGTGCTGTCGGACTGCCGCGCCACGCTCGGCGAGGTGTCGAACGCCGAGAACAACCTGCGCTCGCTCGGCAAGGCCGGCGCGAAGCGCTGGCGCGGTGTGCGCCCGACGGTGCGCGGCGTGGTGATGAACCCGGTCGACCACCCGCACGGCGGTGGCGAGGGCCGCACCAGCGGCGGTCGCCACCCGGTCAGTCCGTGGGGCACGCCGACCAAGGGCTACAAGACGCGGTCCAACAAGCGCACCGATCGCATGATCGTACGCGTCCGCGGCAAGAAATAAGGGCAGCGGTTCCGCGCCAAACGGATCAAGAGGACTCAGACTGTGCCACGTTCGCTGAAGAAAGGACCGTTCATCGACCTGCACCTCGTCAAGAAAGTCGAGGTCGCGGCCGCCAAGGGCGACAAACGGCCGATCAAGACCTGGTCGCGCCGTTCGATGGTTTCTCCCGACATGGTCGGGCTGACGATCGCCGTGCACAACGGCCGCCAGCACGTTCCGGTGCATGTCTCGGAGGAGATGGTCGGGCACAAGCTGGGTGAATTCGCCGCCACGCGTACCTTCAAGGGGCATGCGGCGGACAAGAAGGCAAAGGCGAAGAAGTAAGCGTACGGACGAGGTTCCTGAAGATGGAAGTCATGGCAAAACTCCGGGGCGCGCGCATTTCCGCCCAGAAGGCCCGCCTGGTGGCGGACCAGATCCGCGGCAAGCCGGTCGACGAGGCGCTGAACACGCTGGCGTTCAGCACCAAGAAGGCGGCCGCGCTCGTGCGCAAGGTGCTCAACTCGGCGATCGCCAACGCCGAGCACAACGAGGGAGCGGACGTCGACGAGCTGAAGGTGAGCTCGGTGTACGTGGACGAGGGCGCCACGCTGAAGCGGATCATGCCGCGCGCCAAGGGCCGCGCCGACCGCATCATGAAGCGCAGCTGTCACATTACGGTCAAAGTTGCCGATCGCTGAGGCACAACGGGAGTCACGATGGGTCAGAAAGTCAACCCGACCGGGATCCGGCTCGGCATCGTCCGCAAGCACAACTCGGTGTGGTATGCGGACAGCAAGAATTACGCGAAGAACCTGATCACGGACCTGCGTGCGCGCGCGTACATCGAGAAGCGGCTCGCGAACGCCTCGGTCAGCCGCGTGGTCATCGAGCGCCTGGCGCAGACCGCGCGCATCGTGGTGCACACAGCGCGTCCGGGCATCGTGATCGGCAAAAAGGGTGAGGATGTCGACCGCCTGCGCAAGGAACTCAGCCTGCGCATGGGCGTGCCGGTGCAGATCAACATCGAGGAAGTGCGCAAGCCCGACCTCGACGCGAAGCTCCTGGCGCAGGGCGTGGCCCAGCAGCTCGAGCGTCGCATCATGTTCCGCCGCGCGATGAAGCGCGTGGTGCAGAGCGCGATGCGTGCCGGCGCCGAGGGCGTGAAGGTGCAGGTGAGCGGACGTCTCGGCGGCGCCGAGATCGCGCGCACCGAGTGGTATCGCGAGGGCCGTGTTCCGCTGCATACGCTGCGCGCGGACATCGACTACGCGACGCACGAGGCGCGGACCACCTACGGCGTGATCGGCGTCAAGGTGTGGGTGTTCAAGGGCGAGATCATCGGCCGTCCGGCCGAGGCACAGGCGGCGGCCAGGTAAGGTCGCGCGACACATTTGCGAGAGTAGACAGCGATGTTACAGCCGAAGCGGACCAAGTTTCGTAAGCAGTTCAAGGGGCGCAACCGCGGCCTCGCGCAGCGTGGCAGCAAGGTGAGTTTCGGCGAATTCGCGCTGAAGACCACCGATCGCGGGCGCCTGACGGCGCGCCAGATCGAGGCCGCGCGTCGCGCGCTGACCCGCCATATCAAGCGTGGCGGCAAGATCTGGATCCGCGTGTTCCCGGACAAGCCGATCTCGAAGAAGCCGCTGGAAGTGCGGATGGGATCGGGCAAGGGCAGCGTCGAGTACTGGGTGGCCGAGGTGCAGCCCGGCAAGGTGCTCTACGAGATCGAGGGCGTCAGCGAGGAACTCGCGCGTGAGGCGCTGGCGCTGGCGGCGGCGAAGCTGCCGATTTCGACGGTATTCGTGAAGAGAACGGTGATGTGATGAACGCAAGCGAACTGCGCGGGAAGTCGGTCGACGACCTGGACAAGGAACTGCTCCGCCTGCTGGAGGCGCGCTTCAAGCTGCGCATGCAGAAGGCGACGGGCCAGCTCGGCCAGACGCATCTGCTGAAGGCCCAGCGCCGCGACATCGCGCGCGTGAAGACCATTCTCCGGGAAAAGGCAGGTAAGTGACCATGAGCGGTGAGCCGAGCAACAGCGTACGCACGCTGACGGGTCGCGTCGTCAGCGACAAGATGAACAAGACGATCACGGTGCTCGTGGAGCGCCGCGTGAAGCACCCGGTGTACGGCAAGTACATCACGCGCTCGTCGAAGGTGCATGCGCACGACGAGAACAACGAGTGCCGGATCGGAGACGTGGTCACGGTGCGCGAGACACGCCCGCTGTCGCGCTCGAAGACGTGGACGCTGGTGCGCATCGACGAGCGCCCGGTTCGCGTCGACGCGTGAGACGGCGCTCGGCGGTGACGGCGGCA
>CAUJIL010000113.1 GCA_963204845.1 Pseudomonadota bacterium
GCACGCTGCGAGGGGCTTCGCCGGGACTCCAGGCGAGCACGCAGTCCTCGCACAGCGCCTCGATCTCCTCGGGCGGGTAGCCGAGTTCGGCCAGGATCTCGCGGCTGTGCTGGCCGACCACGAGCGGCGGCCCCTGCACCCGCGCCGGCGTCGCGGAGAAATCGAACGCCAACCCGATCTGGTCGAACCGGCCGACGACCGGATGTTCGTACGAACACACCCAGCCGCGTTCTCTCAGCTCGGGATCGTCGTGGAGTCCGAGCGCGAAGTCCGGATCGCAGATCTCGCACGGAACACCGGCCCCGTCGAGCCGTGCGAACCACTCGCTCGCCGGATACCGGTGCAACGCGGCCTCGAGGCGCGCTGCGAGCGCCGCGTCGTGCTGCACCCGGCCGGCTGCATCCGCGAACCGCGGATCGAGTGCCAGCGATTCGAGTCCGGGCACCGTGCACAACCGGTCCCAGTGCTCCGCGGTGGCGATCACCACGCACAACCAGCCGTCGGCGGCCTGGTAAAGCCGTGTGAGCGCGGAGACGCCGAACTGCATGCCGTCGACCCGCGGGCGGTCGAACCCGCTGCCGTCGGGACGCGCGATCGCATAGGACGTATTCAGGAGTTGCGCGTTGACGATCGAGGTGTCGCAGAACTGCCCCTGCCCGGTGCGTTCGCGCTCGTAGAGCGCCTGCAGCACCGCAATCGCGGACAGGAATCCGTTGCCGGTGTCGCCAAGCGAGCACAGGCTCCAGATCGGCCGCCCGCCGCGCGCCATGCCGCCGTCCTCGAACTGCACGCCCGCGAGGCAACCACCGGTCTGGTCGTTGCCCGGCAGTCCCTCGCGCGGCCCGTGCTCGAAGCCGCGTGAGTGGCAGTACACGAGGCGCGGATTGAGTGCCTTCAGGCGGTGGTAATCGATGCCGAGCCGCTCGGCGGCCTGGTAGCGCATGTTGTGCTGCACCACGTCGGCGCGCGCCACCAGTTGACGCAGGATCTTCTGGCCGCGCGGGTCTTTCAGATCCAGCGCGATGCTGCGCTTGCCGCGGTTGGCCAGCGAGGCGATGTGGTTCGCGTGCCAGTAGGTGTCGTAGCGGGCGTTGATCTTGATCACGTTCGCTCCCAGGTCGGCGAGCAACTGCGCACCGTAGGGGCCGGCGAGCGCCAGCCCCAGATCGAGCACCGTGATGCCCGCGAGCGGTGCGCGCGGCACATCGCCACCGGTGGCCGCCGGCAGGGCGCCGTGGCCAGCGGGTGCACGCGAGGCCAGCGCCGCGGCCTCGGCCTTCACTTCGGCCGTGTGCTCGCCGATGCGCGGCGCGGGGCCGCGCACCCGACCCGGGCTGCGTTCGAGCCTGTAGGTAATGCCGACCTGGCGGATGGGGCCGAGTTCGGGATCGTCCAGTTCCGCGACGCAGCCATCGGCGAGGAACAGCGGATCGCTGAGCGCCTGCTCCGGCGTGCGCACCTCCTGCAACGTCATGCCCGCGATCGCCGCCGCATCGACCCACTCGCGCGCGGTGAACTTGCGCACGGCCTCGGCGAGGGCCGGCTGGTAATGCAGCAGGACCAGCAGTTCCTCGGGGCCGGTGCCGAAGCGGTCCGGGTCGTTCTGTGCCCGCAGGTCGGCCGTCGCGTCCAGCCGCTCGCCGCGCGCCGCCGTGAGGATGAAGCGCGGATTGGGCACCCAGTTCTGGATCCAGCGGCCATCGCTCGCCTGGAAATGCCCCTTCGGCGAGCGTGCCCCGAAAATCCAGGTATCGAAGCCCTTCGCATCGGGCTTCTCCACGCGCTGCCACAACCCGCAGGCGCTGGCGAGCGCGCCCTGCAACAGCGAGGTCTCGACCCATTGCCCGCGTCCGGTGACCGCACGCGCGTAGAGCGCGGCGCTGATCGCCGTGCTCGCCGCGAAGAAGGCCCCGAGGCTCGGCCAGTGCGAGGCCGGGAACAGCGGTCCGGGCCGCGGCGCACCCTGCAGGTCCTCGCAGGCAATCGCCAACTCCGCGTAGGGATCGGGCTGGCGCGTCATGCGGCGGACCGCACCCTCCGGCCACCCGCGCTGCTCCCAGTGCAGGCCGGTGCGCGCGGCGACCAGCGCATCCCAGGCCGGGCGCCCGGCGTGGCGGTTGTCGCGTCCGTAGCCCGTGATCGAGCAATAGACGAGCCGCGGGTTGAGCGCGGCGAGCGTCGCGTGGTCGATGCCGAGCCGGGTGGTGACGCCGGGCGCAAAGCTCTCGATCAGGACGTCGGCGTGGCGCGCCAGCACCAGGAAGGTTTCGCGGTCCGCGGTGTCGCGCAGATCGAGCACGCAGCTGCGCTTGCCGCGCTGCCAGACCCGATAGCCGAGCTGCACACGAAACGGATCGCCTCCCGGTGGCTCGATCTTCGTGACCTCGGCGCCGTGGTCGCCGAGCAGCATCGCGGTCATCGGGCCGGCGATGCCCCACGAGAGATCGAGCACGCGGATACCGTCGAGTACGCCGCTCGCCGGCTCGCTCACACGCGCCCCTCGATGTGTTCGTCGCAGAAACGGCGAATCGCAGCCCATGCCGCCTGCGCCTCTTCCACGCCGCTGTTCACCAGTCCGTGCCACCCGTGGATCATTTCGGGCCAGGTCTCCAGTGTCACCGCCACGCCGGCACGCGCCGCTGCCAGCGCGACCTTCAGCACGCCCTCGCGCACGGTGTCGAACTGCGCCATCTGCAGGTACAGCGGCGGCAAGCCGTCGAGCGCGGCGTAGGCGGGCGAGACGCGCGGATCGTCCAGCGGCAGGCGGCCGGCCAGGTAATCGCGCCCGCGGTTGCGCACCCATTCCGGCGTCAGGAACGGATCGCGTTCGCCGAACGTCGGGCCG
>CAUJIL010000114.1 GCA_963204845.1 Pseudomonadota bacterium
CCGCACGAGGCGAGCCGCTCGGGCCGCGCGAGGTCGTGCTCGCGCCGGCGCATGTTGGCCAGCGCCATCGGCGCTTCGGACTGGCCGAAGAACTGGTAGAAGATCTGTCCCCACTTCTGGATCCCCTCGCGCAGGCGCCCCGGGCTCATGGCGGACGCGCCGTAGAAGATCGTCTGCAGGCTGGAGAGGTCCGCGGTCGCGGCTCGCGGCGAATCGAGCAACATGTAGATCATCACCGGCACCAGCATCGTGGCCGTGATGCGGTGCTGCTCCACCATGTCGAAGAACTGGTCCGGCGTGAAGCCGCGCGGCACGTAGAACGCGCCGCCGCGCTGCAGCACCGGAATGAAGAACGCCGCCGCCGCGTGCGACAGCGGCGTGCAGATCAGCATGCGCAGTTCCTCGGGGAACTCCCACTCGGCCATCTGCAGCATGGTCAGGTACGCACCGCCGCGCGCGGTCGACATCACGCCCTTGGGCTTGCCGGTGGTGCCTCCGGTGTAGATGATCGAGGTCACGTCGTCGGGGCGGATGTCGGGCGCGACCAGCGGTGCCGGCGTGAAGCGCGCGGCGAGCTCGAGGTAGTCGTCGCCGGCCGCACCGGGTCCCAGACCCAGCAGGTTCTTCAGCCCCGGCACGCGCTCGCGCAGCTCCGCGGCGCGCTGATCGAACAGCGGTGCGTCGTAGACCAGCGTCTCGACGCCCGCGTTCTCCAGCACGTAGGCGTGGTCGTCGAGCGATCCGAGCGGGTGCAGCGTGGTGCCGCAGCAGCCCACGACCTGCATCGCCGCCAGGTTCGCCAGCACCTCGGGCCGGTTGCCCGAGAGCACCGCGACGCGCGAACCCACGCCGATCCCGCGCGCTTGCAGCGCCTGCGCCATGCGGCTGGTCTGCGCGCGCATCTCGGCGTAGCTGAGCACGGTGTCGCCGATGAACAGGCAGGGACGGTCGTCCCAGCGGTTCAGCCCCTCGATGATCAGGTGCACCATCAGCGGGGGTTCGTGGACCAGATCGATGCTCATGCCTAAAGCTCCTCAGTGCTGCTCGAACTTCAGTACCGTCTTCCACCACAACTTCGGCAACAGCGTGTGCCAAATCTCGAGCAGCTTGGCCTCGCCCGGATAGATCGCCTTGCGACCGCGCTCGAACGCCGCCTCGATCTGGTCGACGATCTTCTCCGGGTCGCTGAGACGCCCGCTCTTCTTCGCCTCGCGCAGGGCCTGCGCGGCGTCGGTCTCGATCGACTGGTTCACCAGCGGCGTGTTCACGGCCGGCGGCATCACCACCGCGATGCGCAGCGCCGTGTGGCCGAGCTCGTTCGCGAGCGTCTCGCCGACCACGTTGACCGCCGCCTTCGAGGCCGCGTACGCGCCGAGGTGCGGCGTCAGCGCGGTCGCCGACACCGAGCCGAACAGGATCACGTCACCGCGGTTGCGTGCGAGCATGCCGGGCACCACCGCACGGATCAGGTGCAGCGTGCCGTAGTAGTTGACCTCGATCAGCCGCCGCGCCTGCTCGAGCGTGGTGTCCATGACTGCGTGGCTGGGCATGATGCCGGCGGCGTGGGTCAGCCGGTCGATCGGACCCAGCTCGCGCTCGACCTCGGCCACGCAGGCCTGCACCTGCTCCCAGTCGGCCACGTTGCAGCGCAACGCGCGGATGTTCGGCGAGCACGCGGCCGTCTCGGCCAGCGCCGACTCGTTCAGGTCGAGGATCGCCACCTGCGCGCCGGCTGCCGCCAGCCGCAGCGCCGACACCCTGCCCATGCCGCTGGCACCGCCGGTGACCAGCGCAACCTTGCCATAGAACGCCATGATCGGATCTCCTGAGGGTGGTCGACGGGAACGCCGCAGAGTGTAACCAGCGTCGCCCGGTTTACGCAGCGCCGGCGCATGACCATTTGTTCAGGCGCTGCCGCCGGCCCACAATGGGTGTCCATCACAACGCACAGTCGTACAGCGGAGCAACAGCGTGGCGTCGATCGGAGTGCTTTTCGTGTGTCTGGGCAACATCTGCCGCTCGCCGGCCGCCGAGGCGATGTTCGCCGAGCTGATCACGCGCCGCGGGCTGGGCGCGCGGATCCACGCGGATTCCTGCGCGACCGCGTCGTTCCACGCCGGCAAGGCGCCCGACCCGCGTGCGGTGGCCGCCGCCGCGCGCCTCGGCTACCGCATCGCACCGCGGCAGGCACGGCAGATCGCCGACGCGGATTTCCTGCACTTTCGCTATCTCGTCGCGATGGATCGCAACAACCTGCGCACGCTGCAGGGCTGGGCTCCGCCGGATTTCGCCGGCGAGATCGAGCTGCTGACGCGCTACTGTGCGGGCGCGGCCGGACAGGACGTCGCGGATCCCTTCTACGGTTCCGCCGAGGCCTTCGACGACACGCTGGCGCTGATCGAGCGCGGCGTCGGTGCACTGCTCGAGCAACTCTGCCTGCGGCATCGGCTATAATGCCGCGCCCCGCGTCGGGGCCAGCATCCCGTGAGGCACCGTGGTAGCGCCGATGACCGATAGTACGCTCGAGAATCTGAACGTGGAACGGATCGAGGAGCTCGTGACTCCTGCCCGGCTCAAGGCCGAAATACCGCTTACCCCAGCGATCGACGTCGCGGTACGTCATGCGCGCGGCGTGGTGCGCGACATCCTGGACCGCCGCGACCACCGCCTGTTCCTCGTGGTCGGTCCGTGCTCGATCCACGATCCTGCGGCGGCGATGGACTACGCGCGGCGCCTGCGCGACCTCGCACGCGAGGTCGAGGACACGCTGTTCCTGGTGATGCGCGTCTACTTCGAGAAGCCGCGCACCACCACCGGTTGGAAGGGCCTGGTCAACGACCCGCATCTGAACGACTCGTTCCGCATCCAGGAAGGCCTGCACATCGCGCGCAAGCTGCTGATCGACATCGTCTCGCTGGGGCTGCCGGCGGCCACCGAGGCGCTCGACCCGATCTCCCCGCAATACCTGCAGGACCTGATCGCGTGGTCGGCAATCGGTGCGCGCACCACCGAATCGCAGACGCACCGCGAGATGGCGAGCGGCCTGTCGTGTGCGGTCGGCTTCAAGAACGGCACCGACGGCGGGCTGACCGTGGCGATCAACGCGCTGAAATCGGTCAGCAGCCCGCACCGTTTCCTCGGCATCGACAGCGCGGGCCAGGTGGCGGTGATCCACACGCGCGGCAACCGCCACGCCCACGTCGTGCTGCGCGGCGGCTCGCAGGGGCCGAACTACGACTCCGTGCACATCGCGGTCTGCGAACGCGAGCTGGCCGCGGCCGGCGTGCCGGCGAACATCGTGGTCGACTGCAGCCACGCGAACTCGAACAAGGACCACGCACTGCAGGCGCTGGTGCTCGACAACGTCGCCAACCAGATCCTCGAAGGCAACCGCTCGATCGTCGGCGCCATGCTCGAGAGCAACCTGGAGGCAGGCAACCAGCCGATACCGGCGGATCTGTCACAGCTGCGCTACGGCGTCTCGGTCACCGATGCCTGCATGGACTGGGCCAGCACCGGGCGCGCGATCCGCGCGATGCGCGAGAAGCTCCGCACCGTGCTGCCGCAACGCGGGTCATGACAATCCGACGATCTCGCCGGCGACGTCGAGGCCGATGCGTTCGGCGGCCGGCACGCGCGGCAGTCCCGGCATCGTCATGATGTCGCCGCACAGCGCGACGGCGAAACCGGCACCGTTGGCCAGCACCACGTCGCGCACGGTGACCGTGTGGTCCACCGGCGCGCCGAGCAACGCGGGATCGGTGGAAAAGCTGTACTGGGTCTTCGCGATGCAGACCGGGAACCGGCCCGCGATCGCGTCGTACTGGCGGAACCTGTCGCGGATCTTCTGATCGGCCACCACCTGCGCGGCGCCGTAGACCTGGCGCGCCACGGTGCACACCTTGTCCCACAGCGGCAGTTCGTCCTCGTACAACGGGCGGAACTGCGAGCGCCCGGAATCGGCCAGCGCGCGCACGGCGCGCGCGAGCGCCTCGGCGCCGGCGCCGCCGTCGCGAAAATGCGTCGTCTCGATGGCCTCGCAGCCCAGGCGCGCGCACTGCCCGGCGAGCAGCGCGACCTCGGCGTCGGTGTCGGTGTCGAAGCGGTTGATCGCCACCACCACCGGCACGCCGAACATGCCGATGTTGCGCACGTGCCGCGCCAGGTTCACGCAGCCACCGCGCAGCGCGTCGAGATTCTCGCGGCCCAGGTCGTCGCGGCGCTGCCCGCCGTGCATCTTCAGCGCACGCACCGTCGCGACCAGCACCGCCGCGTCGGGGTGCAGGCCGCCGCTGCGCGCGGTGATGTCGAAGAACTTCTCCGCGCCCAGGTCGGCACCGAAGCCGGCCTCGGTCACCACGTAATCGGCGAGCTTCAGCGCACTGCGCGTGGCGATCAGCGAGTTGCAGCCGTGCGCGATGTTGCCGAACGGACCGCCGTGGATCAGGACCGGGTTGTTCTCGAGCGTCTGCACCAGGTTCGGCTGCAAGGCCTCGCGCAACAGCACCGCCATTGCGCCGGCGGCGTTGAGTTCGCGCGCGTACACCGGCGACAGGTCGCGCCGGTAGCCGATCACGATGTTCGCCAGCCGCCGCTCGAGGTCGTGCAGGTCGTGCGCGAGGCAGAAGATCGCCATCACTTCCGAGGCGGGCGTGATGTCGTAACCCGACTCGCGCACCAGTCCGTTGGTGGCGCCTCCCAGGCCGACGCAGATGTCGCGCAGGCCGCGGTCGTTCATGTCGACCGTGCGCCGCCACGTCACGCGGCGCGGGTCCAGCCGCAGTGCGTTCGACCAGTAGAGGTGGTTGTCGATCATCGCGGCGAGCAGGTTGTGCGCCGCGCCGATGGCGTGGAAGTCCCCGGTGAAGTGCAGGTTGATCTCCTCCATCGGGACCACCTGCGCGTAACCACCGCCGGCGGCACCGCCCTTCATGCCGAAACAGGGACCGAGGCTGGGTTCGCGCAGCGCGAGCAACGTGCGCGCGCCAATGCGTGCCAGCGCGTCCGTCAGCCCGATCGCGACCGTCGTCTTGCCCTCGCCGGGGGGCGTCGGCGAGATCGCGGTGACCAGGATCAGCCTGCCGTCCGAACGACCCTGCAGCGACGCGAGGAATTCGCGGTCGATTTTCGCCTTGTGGCGACCGTACGGTATCAGCGCAGCGGCCGGGATGTTCGCGCGCGCCGCCACCTCGGCCGCCGGCAGCATCCGGGCCGCGCGTGCGATCGCGATATTGTCCGGCAGTGCCATCGACATCGCGCGGCCCCCCGTGGCTCAGAACCGGTAGCGCAGCGCCATCATCAGCACCTGCGCATCGTAGTCCGGGCGCGCCCACGCGAAGCCGAGCGACGAGGCGGTGGTGGCCGCGGCCGGGTCGAGCAGCGTATCCCAACCCCAGTCCCCGGCATCGCGGCGTTCCCACAGGTAGCGGCCGCTGATATCGAGCCGCTCGCTTAGCCGCCAGGTGCCGCCGAGACGCACCCGCAGCAATTCGTCGTCCACGTCCGGCATGGGGCCGGTGAGCAGCGCGATGCCGGCGTTGCGGATCTCGCTCGACGCGTAGCCCGACTGCGTGTCGAGCAGCGCGAACTCGGCTTCGAGATCGAGCCGTCCCTCGATTGCCTCCCATTCGAGGTTGACGCCGAGGCTGCGCGCATCGTCGTCGCTGACCAGCAGCCACTCCGAATACGGCACGCTGGTGCCGCCCATCTGGCGTCCGGTCTGGCGTATCTCGTACTCCTCGCGCCCGAGGTACGCCGACACCGACAGCGTGCTCGCCGGCGACCAGCTCACACCGAGGTCGGCGACGCGCGCATCGCGGCTGTGCAGCCCGTAGGTCTCGTTGTCGAAGTCCTCGCGCACCACCTCGAAGGAACCGTAGAGCGCGGTCGTGTGCCCCAGCTCGTAGTCCAGGTCCAGCGCATAGACGTCCCGGCTGCGTTCGAGCAGGAAGAACGGCGTGGCGCGCCGCTGGCCGCCGCCCGGCGCAATGAAATCCAGTGTCTCGTCGCTGAGCGAAGGATCGGTCAGCAGGTACTCGGCACGCACCGCGAGCGACAGCGCGCCGAGGCGCGGCAGCTTCAACTCCAGCCAGTAGCGGTCGTCGTCGGTCTCGTCGGTGTACGATTCGAAACGCCCTAGCGGATCGAATGCCTCGCTGCCGCGATCGACCGCCTCGCGCTCGTAGCCGCCACGCAGACGCGCGCGGTTCGCAAAGCGATAGCCGCCCTCGAGCGACAACCTGCGCGTCTCGCGCTCGTAGACGTGGCTCGAATGACCGCCGCTCGCGGTGCCGGTGTAGCTGAGCATCGGCAGCGCGACCGGATCGTGCCCGGCATCGCGATCCCGGTAATCGAACTCCAGGCGGTAATCGAAGCGCGCGAGCGGGCGTCCGGCCAGCGAGAGCCGCAACGAACTCCGCTCGACCTCGCCGTCGAGCGAGTCGATCGGGTTGTCGGGGCTCACCGTCGGGTAATAGACCGGGTCGATGTGCAGCGGCAGCAGTTGCTCGTCCTGTTCGCCACGGCTCCAGTCGACGAACCACGCCAGCCGCGTGCTCCCGTCCAGCAGGTAACCGCCGTCCGTGCTCAAGCGCAGCAGTTCGTTGTCCGGTCCGGTATCGAACTCTGCCAGCCCCAGCGGGCGCGCGGGCGGCGATCCGGCGTACTGCGCGTTGCTGTAGGCGAGGCGCCGGGCGCCGTTGTCGAACTCCGACAGGTGCACCTCGAAGGTGCTGTGCAGCCGCTCGTCGGCGTACTCGAGCCGGGCCGTCACCAGATCCGTGCGGTAATCCAGTTCCTCCGGCAGCAGCACCACGCCGTAGAAACCCTGGTTGCCGCCCAGGGTGTCCTCGCCTTCCTTGCTCTGCGACTCGAGGTCCAGCCGCAACGTCCAGTGCTCGCCGAGGTGCTTCACGCCGTCGACACCGAGCACTTCACGGGTACTGGCGATGTTGTGGCCCGCGTACCAGGCCTCGTCGCGGATGCTCGTTCCCGGCACGAATCCCGCCGGCAGCAACAGCGTCGCGCCGCTCGCCGGGTAAGGGTGGCGCGCGTCGCCGTATTCGATCTTCTCCACGCGGTCACCGCGCAGGCTGAACGCGAAATCCCCCTGCACCCCCCACACCGCATCGAGCAGTCGCCCCTGCTGGCTGTCGGCATCGATGCGCCAGTACTGCGCGCTCGCCGGATCGCTGGCGCCCCAGCGAAGGCTGCCGAAGCCGAACGGTCCGTCGCTCTGCAGCGCGCCGTTCAGTCCGCTGCCGTATTCGCCGAACTTGCCGTCGCCGTCGTCGGTGAATCCGATGCCGATCTCGACGTGGTTCGTGTAGTCGGCAGGAGGTGCGGCCGTCTCGTCCTCGACGCCGTACTCGTCGGCCGCGTGCGCCACTGGCAGCATCGCGATGAACGCCGGCACCACGGCCCGGTACAGTCTCTGGCGTGCGCGCTTCATGGCGTGCCCCTCCTGCTGTCAGCGACGGAACGTCTGTCCGGCCGGGTGATTGCTGCCGTGCACGGCGGTGTGGCAGTTCTGGCATGCCTTGCCGACCACGCGGTTGTTCGCGGCGAAGTTCGGATTCGCATAGACGGTCCCCGGGTGCCGCGTGTCGTTGTGGCACTGCTGGCACAGGAACGGCGAGCGCGCCACGAGCAGCGCGTCGTTGACCGAACCGTGCGGATCGTGGCACTGGCCGCAGTCGTCCTGCACCGGCTCGTGCTCGAACAGGAACGGCCCGCGCTTCTCCGCATGACAGCGATAGCAGGTTTCGTTGACCGTCGCCTCGACCAGCATCTGCGGCCCCCGGCCACCGTGCGGTGCGTGGCAATCGGTGCACGCGACCTTGCCCTCGCGCATCGGGTGGCGCGAGTACTTGTTCATGCCGGAGCGCAGTTCGCGGTGACAGTCGACGCAGGCCTCGGCCTGCGCGGCGCGATCGAGCATGCGGTCGCGCGGCTCGTGGACGCGGTGGCAGTCGTTGCAGGCCACGTCCGCGCGCTGGTGCTCGCTGGCCTGGAAATGCCGCTGGGCGCCGCTCGCATGGCAGGCCGTGCAGGCCTCGACGCGGGCCGCGGCGGTCTCCGCGTCACGGCTGCCGAAGGTCTGCGCGACGCGGAATGCACGTTCGTCAGCGGCGTGCTCCCCGCCCGGCCCGTGACACGACTCGCAGCCGCGCCCCGCCGCCGGTGCGCGCGCATCGCCCGCCATGCCGTGGGCGCCGCTCAGGGCGGCCCCGGCGTGCGCATCGTCATGGCAGCTGGTACAGCTGCCGGTGCCGTCGCTGTACGTGGTGGAGGCCGGCATTTCCTCGTGCGCCGCACCGGCAGCGCCCGCCGGCTGCGCCAGCCCCGCCAACGCCAGCGCGAATGCCAGGATCGCCGCGGTCGAATGCTTCATTGACGACTCCCTGTGCCCGGGTGGTGCATCGACGTGTCGCGACTCGCCACGCGTTAGGCGCCCGGCGCGACGATATCCGCCTTGCCGCCGCCGATCGCCAGCGATTTCGCGAAGCTGACCAGGTGCTGGCGTCCGCTGCTGCCCGCATCGTGCAGCGCGATGCCGAGGTGATACACCTTGCCGGCGGCCAGCGCGATCTGGCCCTCGCCAGCGGAGGCGAGCGGGCGGCTCAGCTCGGCGATCCAGCGCTCGCCCTCGCTGCGCATCACGGCGCCGTCGGCCAGCGGTTGACGCTGCAGCGACGCGAGCACGTAGCCGCGCGCGCCCTGCCCCGTCGGCGCGACCTCGAGCAGTTCGAGGAACTCCCCGCGCGCCAGTGCCTGCGCGAGTTCGGCCGGCGAGCGCACGCTGGTCCCGCCGCCGCTCGGCGTGAGCTTGCTGCGCGAGGCATTGAGGTACTTGCCGAGTCCGGCGCCGGCATCGCTCGCCATGCCGGGCGCGTCGTCGTGGCACGAGGCCCAGCAGCCGGCCTGCGCGGTGGCCTTCAGCGTGGCATCCCCGAGCAGCAACGACACCGCCGGGGCCTTGCCGTGCAGCAGCGGCCCCGAGATCTGCAGGTGCAACCGGTCGCCGGCGAGCAGCGCACGCACCTGCACCGTGCCGACGCTGCGCTCGCGGTAGCCGTCGCGCTGCGCCGAGCGCTGCCCTAGCGTCGGCGCGTCGTTGCGATGGCAGCTGGCGCAGGGTGCGCCGCTGCGCATCTTCGCGGCGCCGCGATGCGATGCCGCAATCAGCGATTTCTCCCACGAGAACTGCCCCGGGTAGAACAGCTGCACCTCGGCGACCGGCGCGCCCGCCCAATCCAACGCCTGCGCCGGCAGCGCGAACACGGCGGCGACCACGGCCATCACCGCGACGCCCAGCCATGAACCCAGCGTGACTCTGTTACGCGTTTTCATCACGAACCCCCGCCTCGACAGCCGGCGGCTGTCCCGGGTTTCAATCTACGTGATGCGGCTCTGCTGTCATTGATCCTGATCATGCCGGCGGCCGTGCCGGGCCGCCCCGGCGCGCACCACCGCCCCGGGGTTCAGGTGTAGTAGGCGTTGGTGCGGATCGAGTGGTCGGTGATGTCGCGCACTTCCGTCAGCTCGGGCAGCTTCTCGAGCAAGGTGCTCTCGACGCCGTGCTTCAGCGTGGCGTCGATCATCCCGCAGCCCTGGCAGCTGCCGCCGAACTGCAGCACCGCGATGTTGCCCTCGAGCAGTTCGGCCAGCCGGACCTCGCCACCGTGCGCGGCGAGCTGCGGGTTGACCTCGTTGTACAGGATGTAGTTGATGCGGTCCTCGAGCGGACTGTCGGCGCTGACCTGCGGCAACTTGGCGTTGGGCGCCTTGATGGTGAGCTGCCCGCCCATGCGATCGGCCGCGTAATCGACCAGCGCGTCTTCGAGGAACGGCACGCTGCGCGCGTCGAACCAGGCCT
>CAUJIL010000115.1 GCA_963204845.1 Pseudomonadota bacterium
TTTTCCCTTTCCACTTGGGATCCGCGAGATCCTCGTAGGTGATCGCCGTGTCGGGCACGCGCTCCTTGGACGCGTAGACGACGCGGGCCCGGCGCGTCAGGCCAATCCAGGCGCCGTCCGGATCGCGATAGGCCCAACCGCGCGCCGCGCTCTGGTCCGAGGACCCCCGTCCCTCGACCATGTAGGTCGCCAGTGTCCACGGACTGCCCGAGAAACCGATCAGCGGCACCCGGCCATCGAGGGCGCACCTGATCGTGCGCACCGCCTCGATCACGTAGCCGAGGTCACGCTCGGGATCGAGTTCGGGCAGCGCCTCGATGTCGGCCGCGCTGCGCAGCGGATCACGAAAGCGCGGGCCCTCGCCGGCCTCGAAGTACAGCCCCAGGCCGAGCGCATCGGGCACGGTCAGGATGTCCGAGAACAGGATCGCAGCGTCGAGATCGTAGCGCTCCAGCGGCTGCAGCGTGACCTCGCAGGCGAGCTCCGGGCTGCGGAACAACTCGATGATGCCGCCGGCCCGCGCGCGCGTGGCGCGGTACTCGGGCAGGTAACGGCCCGCCTGGCGCATGATCCACACCGGCGTGCGGTCCACGGGCTGACGGCGCAGCGCGCGCAGCAGGCGGTCGTTCTTCAGCTCAGCCATGGTCACCTCGCTGTGGCCGGTCGGCACGATGGACGGGGAAGCCGCGGCGCGGGCAGGCCGGCGCGGCGGGAGCGCGATTCTAGCGGCGCGAGCCGCCGCTCACAAACCGCAGCGCCGGCTCGCAGCGCGTCGTGCGAGCCGCGCTCAGCGCGCGCGCCCGGCGCGGATCTCGCGCTGCACCGCGTCGACCCGCCGCACCCACGGCGCATTGCCGCCGAGTTGCGCGGCGAGTTCGCGCGCGGCCCGCTGCGCGCTGGCCTGGTCCGGGTAGTCACCGTGGACCAGCGCGTACCAGCGCCGGCCACCGTTGAGCTTGCTGTACTGGCGCAGCGGCAGCGTCTGGCGCGCAGCGAAACGTTGCACCCGCCGCAGGTCATCGGAAGCCATGATCTGCAGCAGGTAGCGGGAACCCTCGAGCGCGAGCAGGTACTCCTCGTCGGCGGCCACCGGTCCCACGCCCGCCGCGGACGGGGCGGCCGGGGGGGTCGGAGTCGTGGGTCGGGAGTCAGCGACCTGCGGCGCCTGCGTCGGCGCCGTGGCGTGCTCGCCGCGCGCGGCCGGCGGGCCGGGCGCTTCGGCGACTGCTGCCGGCGCCATCGAGTCGACGGCGACCGGCAACGCGGAGGAGGCACTCTCGTCGTCGTGCGGATCCGGGGCATCCGCGACCTCGGCCTCGTGGCTCCCGGCCGCCAGGTCGTCCTCAGCCACCGACGGCTTGTCGTCGAGCAGCACCGGTGCCGGTTCGACAACGATCTCGCGTGCCACACCGGGGCGCGGCTGCTCGTCGGCGGGCCGCTCGTCGAACAGGCTCCACACGTACAGACCGCCGAGCAGCAGCAGCGTCCCGGCCACCACCCCGAGGTGCCACAGCGGCAGTGCAGCCAGCGGCCGCTGTTCGACCTCGAGTTCGTCGATGAGCAACTGGCGGGCGAGCCCGTTGATGCGCCCCGGCAGGCCGCCCGACAGGCGGTGGACGTCCTCCAGTTCGGCGGCACTGAACGGTGGCTCGGACTCGAGTCCGGCGGTCTTCATCCGGTAGTGCAGGTACGCGTACGACTCGCCACGCTCGAACGGCGCCAGTTCGATCAGGTGGATCGTGACCGGCGCGGGCAGCGCGGCGCGCAGGGTGGCCGGCCACGGCGGCTCGGCGAAGAACAGCAGCCGCAGCCGGCCCGCCATCTGGCCGAGCAGCGGCACCAGCAGCGCGAGTGCCTCGGCGTGCAGATGCTGCGCGTCGTCGAAGGCCAGCCAGTTCAGCATGCCCTCCTCGCGGCAGCGCTCGCAAAACAGCTCCAGCCGCTGCAGCGCGTGCGCGAGATCCTCGTCGGGGATGGCCGGCAGCCCGAACCCGGCGAGCACCCGGCGCATCAGCTGTTCCGGGCCGTCGAGCAGAGCGGTCTCGACCACCGCGCAGCGCGTGTCGGAGGCGCATTGCGCCACGAAGTGCGCCAGCGTGGCCGACTTGCCCGCGCCGGCGGCGCCGGTCACCACCAGCACGCTGTCACCGAAACGCGCCAGATGCTGCAACTGCTCGACGGTTTCCTGCCGTCCTCCGCCGGGGTAGAACAGGCCCTGCACGCCGCCTTCGGCGAACGGGTCGCGGTCCAGACCGTAGTGCAGGTACCAGTCGTCGTTGCCCATGCGTGCTCCGTCGTGTCAGCCGGGACTCCCGCCCGCGAAATCGGCCACCACGGCGGCCAGCACCGCGGGCGGGAAATCGGCCGTCACCACCGCCTCGCCGATCGCACGCAACAGCACCAGGCGCAGCCGGCCAGCGGCAACCTTCTTGTCGGCGGCCATCAGTTCCAGGAATTCCTGCGGATCGAGTCCGGGCGGCGGCAGCACCGCAAGCCCGGCGGCCAGCAGCAGTTCGCGCACCGTCGCCACGTCCTCGGGGGTGATCCAGCCGAGCCGTGCCGACAGCTCGCTCGCCATCGCCATGCCGATCGCCACCGCCTCGCCGTGCAGCAGCCGGGAGTAACCGGTCGCGGTCTCGATCGCATGCCCGAAGGTGTGTCCGAAGTTCAGCAGCGCGCGCAGGCCCTGCTCGCGTTCGTCGGCCGCGACCACGCGTGCCTTGTCGGCGCACGAGCGCCGCACCGCCTCGGCGAGCGCCACGGGATCGCGCGCGCGCAGCGCCCCCATCCCGCCACGCAGCCAGTCGAGGAACGGTCGGTCACCGATCAGCCCGTACTTGATCACCTCGGCGAGTCCGGCCGCCAGTTCCCGTTCCGGCAGCGTCGCCAGCGTGTCGATGTCGGCGATCACGCAGCAGGGCTGGTGAAACGCGCCGATCATGTTCTTGCCGCGCGCGTGGTTGATCCCGGTCTTGCCGCCCACCGAGGAGTCGACCTGCGCGAGCAGCGTGGTCGGCAACTGCAGGAACGGCACCCCGCGCTGGTACGTCGCGGCGGCGAATCCGGTGATGTCGCCGACCACGCCGCCGCCGAGCGCGACCAGCGTGGTGTGGCGGTCGCAGCGCGCCTCGAGCAGGGCGTCCCAGATCGAGGCCAGCGTGGCGAGGTTCTTGTGCTGCTCGCCGTCGGGCAGGATCTTCACCAGCGCGAGGCGCTCGCCGAGAGCGCCGCGCACGCGATCGAGGTACAGCGGCGCCACCGTGGTGTTGCTGATCACCGCGACGCGCCCGCGCGGCACGTGCCGCAGCAACAGCCCGGCATCGTCGAGCAGGCCGGAACCGATGTAGATCGGGTAGCTGCGATCGTCCAGACCGACTTCGAGGACTTCTGCAGGCATGAGTGTCGCTGGCGCCCCTGTGCAAGCCGCGGCACGCCCCCGCGGCGCGCCCCGGGCGCAAGCTTAACGGTGTCGGGCCAAAAGGGCGACCTCGCCACGGCGCGGGGCGCGCCTCAGTCGCAGCGCACCCCGAGGAAGTCGAGGATCTCGCGCACCACCGCGCGCGCACCGCGGCCATCGGTGCGCACGACGAGGTCGGCGACCTCGCGATACAGCGGGTCACGCTCGGCGAACAACGCGCCGAGCACGGCCTCGCGATCACCGGTGCGCAGCAGCGGACGCTAGCGGTCGCGCCGCGTGCGCGCGAGCGGCTGGCGGACCGAGGTTTCGAGATAGACCACGCGCCCCATCGCGGCCAGCAGGCGACGGTTCTCCTCGCGCAGCACCGCGCCGCCGCCGGTGGCGATCACTGCCGCACGCGCACCGGCCAGCTCGCGGATGATCGCGGTCTCGCGGTCACGGAAGCCCTGCTCGCCCTCAACGTCGAAGATCCACGCGATGGTGGCTCCCGAGCGTTCCTCGATCAGCGAGTCGGTATCGTGGAAGGCCACGCCCAGCTCATCGGCCAAAGCGCGGCCGATGGTGCTCTTGCCGGCCCCCATCGGGCCGACGAGCACCACCGTGCCTGGGTAGACCATCGGTGGCCGTTCAGTCGATCAGCTTCTCGCTGAGGATGCGCGGTGTGATGAAGATCAGCGTCTCGTTCTTGTTGGTCTCGGTGACGTCCTTGCGGAACAGTCGGCCGAGGTACGGGATGTCACCGAGGAACGGCGTCTTGGTCTCGCCGACGATCTCCTCGGTCTGGAACACGCCGCCGAGCACCACGGTCTCGCCGTTGCCGACCAGCACCTCGGTGTCGAGCTCGGTGGTGTCGATGGTCGGGATCTGCGAGCCGAACTCCCCGTTGATGAACTCGCCGATCGAATCCTGGTTGATCACCAGCTTCATCAGCACGCGGCCGTCGGGCGTGATGCTCGGCGTCACGTCGAGCTTCAGCACCGCTTCCTTGAACTCGACCGTGGTCTCGCCCGACGCGGACGATGTCAGGTACGGGATCTCGGTACCCTGCTCGATCGTCGCCTGGCGCTTGTCGCCGGTGATGATTTTCGGCTGCGAGACGATCTCGCCGCGACCGGAGGCCTCGAGGGCCGACAGTTCCGCGTTCAGCAGCAGGTCGTTCTTCGCGAAGCCGATCGCGATCGAACTGGTGCCCTGTCCGGTCACGCCGAGGTCGACGGCCAGCGCGTCCGGGAATGTCACTTCGGGATTCGGGTCGTCGAGCTCGGTCAGCGTCCGCTGGCTGCCGCCGATGGTCCACGTCTGGTCATCATCCTCGTCGTAGATCGCCGCACCGCCCCACTGCACGCCGAGCTGGCGCGAGAAGTCGGTGGAGGCGATCACGATCCGCGCCTCGATCAGCACCTGGCGGATCGGCACGTCGATCAGCTTGATCAGCCGGCGCAGTTCCTCGAGCTTCTCGGCGGTCTCGGTCACCATCAGCGAGTTGGTCCGCTCGTCGACGATCACCTTGCCGCGCGGCGACAGGATGCTCGCCTCGCGGTTATAGGTGTCGCGGCCCTGCTGCTGCGACGAGCCGGTGGCGACGTTCGCGTTGCCGCGGTTGCCGAACAGCTGGAACAGCTGCTGCGCGCTGGCGTACTTGATCTTGATGAACTCGGTCTGCAGCGGCGCGAGCTCCTCGAGCTGGCGGTTGGTCTCGAGTTCCTGGCGCTCGCGCTCGGCGATCTCGGCCGCCGGTGCGACCAGCAGCACGTTGCCCGCCTGGCGCTTGTCGAGGCCCTTCGCCTTCAGGATCAGGTCGAGCGCCTGGTCCCAAGGCACGTTCTGCAGGCGCAGCGTGATGCGGCCGCCGACCGTGTCACTGGCCACCAGGTTCAGCTCGGTGAAGTCCGCGATCAGCTGCAGGACCGCGCGCACCTCGATGTCCTGGAAATTCAGCGACAGCTTCTCGCCGGTGAACTCGAACTCCTTGTTCTTTTCCTCGACCTCCTGGCGCGTCAGCGGCTTGACCGCCACCACGTAGGTGGTGTCGGCCTGGTATGCGAGGTAGTCGTAATCACCGCCGACCTTGATGCCGACCGTGGCCTGCGCTCCCGACTGCGCGACGTCGACCATCTCGACCGGGGTCGCGAAATCGATCACGTCGTAGCGGCGCTGCAGTTCGTCGGGCACCGTGGTGTCGAAGAACGCGACCTTGATCATGTTGCCCTCGAGCCGCACGTCGACGTCGGTGCGCGGATTCGCAAGCTGCAGTTCGATGCGACCCTCGCCGTTGCTGCCGCGGCGGAAGTTGAAATCGGTGATTCCCGAGGAGACGCCCTGCACGCGCGCCGGCGCCACGCGGCTGCCCATGCTGCCACCGGCGTCGGTCAGGTACTGGGCAGGCTGGCCGGTGCCCACGCTGACGACCAGATCCTGGCCGTCGACGCGGGCTTCGTACGGCGCGACCTCGACCAGGTTGACGATCACGCGCGTGCGGCCACCGGCCTCGACGACGACCACGCTCTGCGCGTTGTCGAAGGCGAGCGTGTGCTTCTTCTGTGCGAGAGCGCTCGTGACGCCGGGCAGGTCGAGCGCGATCCGCGCCGGCTTGTCGATGGTGTAGGACTGCGGCGACGGCGGCGTGCCGTCGAACTTCATCCGGATCTCGAACCGGCCTCCGGGAAGCGCGTTGAAACCGATGTCGGTCATCGACACCGGCGCGGCCAGCGCCGGCAGCGCGGGCAGCAGCAGCGCCAGCAGCAGTGCCACGCTCGCCCGCCACCAGCCACGGACCGTATCGGTAACGCGCCGCGATTCGAATGTTACGCTGTCCATACTGTCTCCGCGCTCTACTGTTCTGTCAGCTTGATCGTTCGGGGGCGCTCGATCCATCCACCGACGCCGTTGGGCACGATCTCGACCACCGAGACCTCGGTCTCGGCCACCGCGACGATCCTGCCGTGATTCCTGCCCAGGTAGTTTCCGGTGCGGACGCGGTGGACCCCTGCCTCCTCGTCCTGGATCAGCACCCAGAGCGTGCCTTTCTGCTCCAGCGTGCCGACCATCGCCAGCCCCTCGATGTTGAACCGCTCGAGGAACTCGCGGGCGCGCAGCAGATCGGGCTTGACGATCTTGCCGGTCTGCAGCGTCGCCGCTTCCCGCGCGCTCAGTGGCACGTCGAACGGTGCGCGCAGCGACTGCGCCGAATAGGTGAACGACTGGTACGGCTTGAACGCGGGGATCGGCTCGATCGCGCCGACCGGCCGTGCCCGCACCTCGGCCATGTACGCGTCGAGGTCGGCGTAGTCGCCGCCGCAGCCACCCAGCAGGACGGCCCAGAACACGAGGCTTGCTGTTCGCTTGACGCCCATCATTCTTCGCCCTTGTAACGGTACGTCCTGGCTTGTATCCGCATGCTCAGCTGCCCGGCGTTGCCGCCCGGAGTGATCGCGAAATCGTGCAGGGTCACGATCCGCGGCAGCCCGGCGACGCCGCTCGCGAAGCCTCCCAGATCGTGGTACGCACCCTTGACGTTGATGTTGATGGGCAGCTCGACGTAGAACTCGGCCGCCCGCTCGCCCTCGAGCGCGATGCTGTCGAACACGAGTCCGGCATCCACCCCCTTCTCGGTGATGTCCTCGAGCAATCCGGGCACCTCGGTGTCCTTCGGCAATTGCCCGAGCAGCGCACCGAACTGTTCCTCCATCTCCGCCAGCTGCGCGCGCAGCGCGTCGAGGTTGGCCACCTGGAACGCCTTGGCGCGAAACTCCTCGCGCAGCTGCGTCTCCGTCTGCCGCGTCGCGTCGTACTGTTCGCGCAGACTCTTCAGGTGGTAGTTGTAGCCGAGGAAGCACACCAGCCCGAACACCACCACCCACACGATGAGCTTCACCGCGAACGGCCAGGTGCCGATGTTGTCCAGCGTCAGTTCCGAAAGATTGACTTCCCTGAGCGCCTTCAGCGAATCCGCCAGTGCCATGTGCCTATTCTCCCGTCTCGCCCTGGCCTTCGTCCGCGGTCGCGCCAGGCATGCTGACCTTGACCGTGAGGTCGAAGTCGTTGCCCTGGTCGCCGAAGCGGGAATTCGCCGTCACGGCCTTCAGATTCGGTTCGCTGAACCACTCCGATGCGTCGAGCCGGCGCATCAGGCTGGAGACGCGGTTGTTCGATTCGGCGG
This sequence comes from Pseudomonadota bacterium, assembly GCA_963204845.1. Taxonomy (GTDB): domain Bacteria; phylum Pseudomonadota; class Gammaproteobacteria; order Pseudomonadales; family UBA5518; genus UBA5518. Next base: position 7,578 of record CAUJIL010000115.1, read on the forward strand.
TGCCGCGGATCGTGATCGTCTGCCCGGCGCGCTCCATGCCGCGGAAATACACCCCGTCGGGCAGCGTGCGCACGATCTCGTCGAAGATGTGCACGATCAGCGGACGCGTTCCCTGCAGGTCCTGGATCACCTTCATGCGATCGAGCAACTGGTTGCGCCGGGCCTGCAGGTCCTTGATCTCCGCGACCTGCTTGTCGAGCTCGCCTATGTGCGTGCGCAGGTACTCGTTGCGCTCGTTCTGGTGCGTTATCTGCCCGTTGATCACGACGTGCCCGAGCACCGCGACCAGCACCCCGGCCGCCGCGACCGAGCCGAGCACGACCAGGAACTCCTTGCGCAGCCGTTCGCGCCGCTGCTCGCGCCAGGGCAGGAGGTTGATCTTTGCCATCAGTCGAAGCTCCTCATCGCGAGCCCGCAGGCGATCATCATCGCCGGTGCGTCATTGGCGAGCGCCGCGGCGTTCACGCGCGAGGACACGCTCATGCCGCGGAACGGATTGGCGACCGTGGTCGGCGTGCCGAGCTTGTCCTCGACGGCCTGGGAAAGGCCGGTCAGCGCGGCCACGCCGCCTGCCAGCACGACGTGATCGACGTCGTTGTACTGCGTCGACGAGAAGAAGAACTGCAGCGAGCGCGTCACCTGCTGGATCACCGCGTCGCGGAAGGGTTCCAGCACCTCCTGCTCGTAGTCCGCCGGGAGACCGCCCTGCTTCTTCGCGAGCCCGGCCTCCTGCACGCTGAGACCGTAGCGGCGCTGGATCTCCTCGGTGAGCTGCTTGCCGCCGAAGAGCTGTTCGCGCGTATAGATGGTGTGTCCACCGCTCAGCACGCTGAGCGTGGTCATGGTGGCGCCGATGTCGACGATCGCGACCGTGTAGTCCTCGTCCAGCCCCAGCTGGTCGACGATCAGCCCGAACGCGCGCTCCATCGCGTAGATCTCGACGTCGACGACCCGCGGCGACAGCTCGGCGGCCTCGATCACCTCGACCCGCGAATCGACGTTCTCGCGCCGGCACGCGGCAAGCAGCACCTCGACCTGGCCCGGGCCGCGATCCGATGTCCCCTGCACCTCGAAATCGATCGCGACCTCGTCGAGCGGGTATGGAATGTACTGGTCGGCCTCGACGCTGATCTGCGCTTCCATCGCGTCGTCCGACAGTCCGTCGGCCATATCGATGACCTTCGTGATCACCGCCGAGCCGGCGACCGCGACCGCGACGTCGCGCGTCCTGGTCTTCGCGCGGTCCACCACATCGCGCAGGCACTGCGCCACCGTGTCGACCTCGGCGATATTCTTCTCGACCACCGAGTTCGGGGGCATCGGCTGCACCGCGTAGCTCTCGACGGTGTAGCGGTCACCACTGCGGCTCAGTTCGAGCAGCTTCACCGAGGTCGAGCTGATATCGATCCCCAGAACCGGTGGCGTCTTCCGTTTGAATAAGCCTATCACGTTGTTTTTCCTGGTGAATCCTTGAGCTTGCCGACCCTGTCGGACGCGCCGGGAAGCAGGCAGAAATAAGCGTAGTAGAAAACTGTGATAAAAAAAGAAAATCCCTATAATTGCCCTCGTACCGCACTTTCCCTGTTTCCGAGCGCTTCGTGCCAGCACAACGCCCCGTCCCGATTCTAGTCCGGTGCTGGAAAATCTGCAGGCCCGTCGTCGCACTGATTGCCGTTGCAGTGACGGCGCTCACAGCTTCGCTGCTCTACCTCGCTCCGCGACTGCCCTCGGTCGAGTCCTTGCGTGACGTCCGCTTCCAGGAGCCGTTGCGCGTCTACACGCGCGACGGGCTGCTGATGGGCGAGTTCGGCGAGATGCGCTGCACGCCGGTGCACTTCGAGCAGGTTCCCGACGTGCTGCTGCAGGCCGTGCTCGCCGCCGAGGACGACCGCTTCCTGCACCACCGCGGCGTCGACCTGCCCGGACTGGCGCGGGCAGCCTGGGAACTGGCGACGACGCGCAGCATCCAGTCCGGCGGCAGCACGATCACGATGCAGGTGGCGCGCAACTATTTCCTGAGCCGCGAGCAGACCTTCCTGCGCAAGTTCAACGAGATCCTGCTGGCAATCCAGATCGAACGCCAGCTCGGCAAGGAGCAGATCCTCGAACTCTATCTGAACAAGATCTTCCTCGGCCACCGCGCCTACGGGGTGCAGGCGGCGGCTCAGGTCTACTACGGACGCACCATCGACCAGCTGACACTCGACGAGGCCGCGCTGATCGCCGGGCTGCCGAAGGCGCCCTCGGTGTTGAACCCGATCGACAACCCGCAACGCGCCCGCGAACGGCGGGACTGGATCCTCGGGCGCATGCTCGAGCTCGGCTACATCGACCGCGCCGGGCACGACGCCGCGGTCGACGCGCCGGTCACCGCGCGCTACCACGGCGCGAGCATCGAGCTGCCGGCGCAGTACGCGGCCGAGATGGTGCGCGCGGAGATGATCGCGCGCTACGGACTGCAGGCCTACAGCGACGGCTATGTGGTGCACACCACACTCGACGGCACGCTGCAGCGCCAGGCACAGCGCGCGGTCGAGAACGGTCTGCTGGCCTACGACCGCCGGCACGGGTTCCGCGGCCCGGAGACACACCTCGAGGGATCGTCACCGCAGGACTGGCTGCCGCAGCTCGCGCGCCTGCGGGTCGTCGGCAGCCTGCAGCCGGCGGTAGTCACGCGCGTCGGCGAGCGTGACCTCGAAGTGCTGACTGCCAGCGAGACGGTCACGCTCGCGTGGGAGCGCGGGCTGGCGAGCGCGCGCCGCTACATCGACCCCGACCAGCGCGGACCGGCGCCGACCAGTGCGGCCGAACTGGTCAGGCCCGGCGACGTGGTGCGCGTCATGGCCGACGACGACGGCTGGCGGCTCGCACAGCTGCCGGCCGTGCAGGCCGCGCTGGTCTCGCTCGACGCCGGCGACGGCGCGATCCGCGCGCTGGTCGGTGGGCTCGATTTCGAGTACAGCAAGTTCAACCGCGTCGCGCAGGCGAGGCGCCAGCCCGGGTCGAACATCAAGCCGTTCATCTACGCGGCAGCGATGGAGAACGGCTTCACTCCGGCCACGGTGATCAACGACGCGCCGATCGTGTTCAACGACCCTGGACTCGCGAAGGTGTGGCGGCCGGAGAACGATTCCGGCAAGTTCTACGGACCGACCAGCCTGCGTACCGCGCTGGTCAACTCGCGCAATCTGGTCTCGATCCGGCTGCTGCAACAGCTCGGCGTGCAGCGCGCGATCGACTACCTCGCGCGGCTCGGCTTCGAGCGTGCGGACCTGGTGCCGAACCTCTCGCTAGCGCTGGGCACACCGAGCGTCACGCCGCTGCGGCTGGTGGCGGCGTACGCGGTCATCGCCAACGGCGGCTACCGCGTCGAGCCGTACCTGATCGGCGAGGTACAGCGGGTCGGCGGCGAGGTGCTCTGGCGCGCCGCACCGCCCAGCGCCTGCACCGGGTGCACCGCGCCGGCACCGGCCGAGGAAGCCGCCTCGCTGGACGCGTTGCTGGAACAGGGCGCGGCGCAGCCACCGCCGGCGCCGCAGGTCATGGACCCGCGCGTGGCGTTCATGATCGACAGCATCCTGAAGGACGCGGTGAAGCACGGCACCGGCCGGCGCGCGCTCGCCCTGCAGCGCGCCGACGTGGCCGGCAAGACCGGCACGACCAACGGCCCCACGGACGCCTGGTTCTCCGGTTACGCCGGACTGGTGGTCAGCACCGCCTGGATCGGTTTCGACGAGAACACACCGCTCGGCCGGCAGGAATTCGGCGGCTCCGCGGCGCTGCCGGTGTGGGTGGACTACATGCGCGAAGCGACCCGCGAGTTGCCGTTGCACGTGCGCCCGCTGCCGGTCGGGCTGGTGAACGTACGCGTCGACCGCAAGACCGGGCTGCTGGCGGCGCCGGGGCAGCGCGATGCGGTATTCGAACTGTTCCCGCTCGAGCACGTGCCGTCGGTGACCCCCGACGGCGAGGACTACGTGCGCGACGAATACAACACGCTGGACATCTTCTGATCAGCCGGCGGGCTCCAGCGACGCCGGGTGCCGCAAGGCCATCGACCACGGGGGATGCTCGCGCGCGGCGCCCTCATGCTGTTCCCGCCAGACCAGCCAGCCCCGGAACTCGACTTCGCTCCCGCTGAGCCGCTGCAGCGCGTCGAACCGGAACCGGCCCTGGTCCGCGCGCGCGACGCGCAGCGCCACCCGGTCCTCGATCTCGACCCACCACGACGAGCCGCTGCGGCTCACCGCGCTGACGCGCCCGCGCAACAACCGGAAGCCGTTCTCGCCCGGACGCAGCGCCGCCACCGCACGCGGTGCGAACTCGCCGCTGCCCCACAGCCCGGCGCCCGCTGTCCGTGCCTGGCGTTCATTCGCGTGCAGGCAGTCGATCTGCCCGAGGTCCGGAGGCACCACGACGTGACGCGCCAGCCCGGCGGCCAGCAGCGCCGCCTCGAGGCTCGCGTGGTCGGCGCGCCAGACGTGCGCCAGCGTGCGGCCATAACGGTCGTGACGCGCCTCGCCGATCGTCAGCAGGACGCGGGATGCACCGAGGAAGCGGCCGGCGAACCGCCGTGCGGCCTCGGCCCCGGGTTCGGCGCGTCCGGCCCCATCGCGCAACTCGGGTGCGTTGATCCCGATCAGGCGCACGCGGCGTCCGTCCTCGAGCCGCAGCGTGTCACCGTCGAGCACCGAGGCGACGCGCGCCGGCTCCGTAGCAGCGAACGGCGCGCAGGCGGGGGGAGCGGCACCGGTCGCCCACGAGAGCACGGCGCCGGCCAGAACGACCAGCGCACGCGCGGACTGCAGAGAAAAGACGGCGCGGAACGCGGGCATCCCGCCGCCGACAGGTATATCAGACGGCCTTGCGGGTACCGAACCGCTTGTTGAAGCGGTCGATGCGACCGCCCGTGTCCAGCACCTTCTGCTTGCCGGAGTAGAACGGATGGCACTTCGAGCACACGTCGAGGTGCAGGTCACGCCCCAGCGTCGAGCGGGTCGTGATCACGTTCCCGCAGCTGCAGTTCGCGATCACCTTGTCATAGGCGGGATGAATGTCGGCTTTCATGGTGTCACCTTGCCGCGCCAGCGCCGACCTCCGTGAATGCCCGGAGGGGAATCGCCGCGCTCGTGAAACGAAAAGAGCGCGGCATACTAAGCACTCGCACCGCCGATGGCAAGCCGGCTCTGCCGTGCTGTGGAAAATACCCCGGGACGGACTGGACGCGCCCGGTGTGCGCGCCTACCCTCCGCGCATGCCTGCCGATCCCGTCCTGCGCGTCGCGGTGCCGGCGCCGCTGCGCCACACGCTCGATTACCTGCCCCCGGCCGACGCCGATGCTGCGTTGCTGGCCGCGGGCATGCGCGTGGTCGTGCCGCTGGGGGCACGACGCGTGCTAGGCGTGATCGTCGCCATCCGCGCGCGCAGCGAGCTGGAGCCGGTGAAACTGCGCCGTGCGTTCGCGCTGCCGGACCGCGAGCCGGTGCTGCCCGCCGAACTGTTGCGCCTGTGCCTGTTCGCCGCCCGCTATTACCACGCGCCGCCCGGAGAGGTCGTGGTGAACACGCTGCCGGTGGCGCTGCGCTCGTTGCGCGCCACCGGCGCGCGCAGCACGCGCCGGTGGCGCCTCGGCGCCGCGGCCGGCGGACTGGGGCCGCATGCACTCGCCAACGCGCCACGCCGGGCCGCGGCGCTCGAGTTCCTGCGCCAGCGCGGCGTGGCGAGCGACGCGGAACTGCGCGCCGCCGGTATCACGTCGGCGACGGTACGCGCGCTCGCCGCGAGCGCGCTCGTGGAGCATCTTCCCGATGACGGATCGCGCGCCGTCGTGGCGCCGGAGCTGCCGGCCACCGGCGGTGCCACCAGCGTACCAGCGAGCCGCGCGACGGCGCCCGGGCTGAACACCGCGCAGCAGGTGGCCCTGGACGCACTGGACGCGGCGCGCGGCGCTTACGCGTGCCTGCTGCTCGAGGGTGTGACCGGCAGCGGCAAGACCGAAGTGTACCTGCGCTTCATCGAGTGCGTGCTGCAGGCAAATCGGCAGGCACTGGTGCTGGTTCCCGAGATCGGACTGACGCCGCAGACCCGCCAGCGCTTCGAGGAACGCTTCGGCGGTGTCGTCGCCGTGCTGCACTCCGGCCTCGGGGACCGCGAGCGGCTCGAGGCGTGGCGTCGCGCGGCCGACGGTTCCGCGCGGGTGCTCATAGGCACCCGCTCGGCGCTGTTCAGCCCGCTGCCGGAACTCGGCGCGATCGTCGTCGACGAAGAGCACGACGCCTCGTTCAAGCAGCACGAGGGTTTCCGCTACTCGGCGCGCGACCTCGCGATCGTGCGTGCGCAGCAGCGCCAGGTACCGATCGTGCTCGGCTCCGCGACCCCGTCGACCGAAAGCCTGGCCAACTGCGCCGCCGGGCGCTTTCGCCACCTGCTGCTGCCCGAGCGTGCCGGAGCAGCCAGTCCGCCGTCGCTGCGCCTGCTCGACGTGCGCGGCCAGCCGCTCGACGGCGGGATGTGCCCGGAGCTGACCGCACGCATCGGCGCCGAGCTCGCGGCCGGCAAGCAGACGCTGGTGTTCCTGAACCGCCGCGGCTGGGCACCGCTGCTGAGCTGCGCCGACTGCGGCTGGATGGCCGAGTGCCGCGACTGCGACGCGCGGCTGACGCTGCACCGTGCCGAGCGGCAGCTGTGCTGTCACCACTGCGAGCGTCGCCAGCCAGTGCCCGCAACCTGCCCGCACTGCCGCAGCGCACGCCTGCTCGCGCTGGGCGCCGGCACCGAGCGCGCCGAGCACACGCTGCAACGCCTGTTCCCGTCGATTCCGATCCTGCGCATCGACCGCGGTACGATGCAGGCGCGCGACGCGATGGAGCGTCTGGTGCACGAGGTCGGACGCGGCGAACCGTGCATCCTCGTCGGCACCCAGATGCTCGCCAAAGGTCATCACTTTCCGCGTGTCACGCTGGTCGCCATCCTGGACCTCGACGGCGGACTGTTCAGCGCCGATTTCCGTGCCGCCGAGCGCACCGGGCAATTGCTGGTGCAGGTGGCCGGGCGGGCCGGGCGCGCCGAACTGCCCGGCGAGGTGCTGGTGCAGACCTTCCACCCGGGGCATCCGTGGTTGCAGCGGCTGCTCGCGGGTGGCTACACGGCCTTCGTCGGGCCGCTGCTCGAGGAGCGCCGCGCGCGCGGGCTGCCGCCCTACGCGCACCTGGCGATCGTGGGTGCCGAAGGCCGCAGCGAAGCGGCAACGCTGCGTCTGCTGCAGGAACTGCGCGAAGCGCTGCGGCGCACGCACCCCGCGGTCGAGGCGATCGGGCCCTTGCCCGCCACCCGCCCGCGGCGCGCCGGGCTGCACCGCGTGCAGTTGTTGCTCAGGCACGCACACCGCGCCCCGCTGCACGCCGCGCTCGACGCCGCGTGCACGCAACTCGAATCACACCGCGGCACCGGCGTCGTCCGCTGGCATATCGACGTCGATCCGCAGGATGGCGCCTGAGATGGGCCGAGCACACCGTTTGGCAACGGCGGCTTCGAGCCCGATAATGCGTACCTCCGCGTCACGGGGCGGTCTTCCATCCGGAAGCCCGTCGACGCCCGCACAGTAAAGATCCGCCCATGGCCCATGACTTCGCCAAGCAGCGCGCCTCGCGCAATGGACGTTCCGCCGGGAACGCCGCGGCGCCGTGGGCGTGGCTCTTCAGCGGCATCGCCATCGGCTCGGCGTTCAGTTTCCTGGTCTACCTTGCGATGCTGAAACCCCCGGTGCCGGCAAGCCCGCCCGGGCAGGCGGGCGAGCACGCCACGACCGCGCAGAGCCGGACCGAACCGAAGCCGGAACCGCAGCGCAAGCCCGATCCGGAGCCGGCTACGGCGGCCCGGCCCCAGTTCGATTTCTACGACATCCTGCGGGACAACAACGCCGCTCCGACGACACCCGCGGGCGAGTCGAGCGAGACCAGCGGCAACGCCGCGCAGCCGGTCGAGGTACCCGAGCCAGCCGTCACCGCGCCGGTCGCGAGCGCGCCCCCCGCGGCGACACCGCCGCCGGCCGGTGCCACCGCGACCGCGGCCCCCACGTCCGCTCCCGGCGCCACACCGGCCGCGGCCACACCCGAGACGGCGCGCGCCACTGCACTCGCGTTGCAGGCGGGAGCGTTCAGCCGCGCCGCCGACGCCGACCGCCGGCGCGGCGAACTGCTGCTGCTCGGCTACGACGCGAAGGTCGAGACGGTGCGCCTGCCGGACGGACAGACCCGCTACCGCGTACAGGTAGGTCCGTTCGCCGACCCGCAGGCGCAGTCCAACGCACGGCGCGCACTGCGCGACGTGGGCATCGAGACGCTCTGAGGCCGAGAGGGCGGAAAACCCTCTTGAAAATCCGCGGCCACGGCCGCATATGCCGGGGTGACGCACCCGCTGCGAGGGCGCGACGAACCGGCCGGAGAGCACAGCGTGGAGCAATTTCGGGGAACCACCATCCTGTCGGTGCGCCGTCACGGCACCGTCGTCATCGGCGGCGACGGCCAGGTGTCGATGGGCCAGACCGTCATGAAGTCCAACGCGCGCAAGGTGCGCCGTCTGCGCAATGGCAGCGTGATCGCCGGCTTCGCGGGCGGCACCGCCGACGCGTTCACGCTGTTCGAACTGTTCGAGGCGCAGCTCGATCGGCACCAGGGCCAGCTGGTGCGCGCGGCGGTAGAGCTTGCCAAGGCGTGGCGCACCGACCGCGCACTGCGCCGGCTGGAGGCCTTGCTGGCGGTCGCCGATCGCAGCAGCTCGCTGATCATCAGCGGCAACGGCGACGTGATCGAGCCCGAGGACAGCCTGATTGCGATCGGCTCCGGCGGCCCGTACGCCCAGGCCGCGGCGCGCGCCCTGCTCGCGCACACCGACCTGCCCGCGCGCGCGATCGTCGAGAGCGCACTCGGCATCGCCGCCGATATCTGCATCTACACGAACCACAACCGCACGATCGAGGAGCTCGATGCCGCCGGCTGAGCCCCTGCGCTGCCCGCGCGTGCCCCACCCACGGTAAACCCGCCATGTCCGCCATGACGCCCCGCGAAATCGTCCACGAACTCGATCGGCACATCGTCGGCCAGCAGGCGGCCAAGCGCGCCGTCGCCGTGGCGTTGCGCAACCGCTGGCGCCGCCTGCAGCTCGATCCTGCACTCGCCGCCGAGATCACGCCGAAGAACATCCTGATGATCGGTCCGACCGGGGTCGGCAAGACCGAGATCGCGCGCCGCCTGGCGCGGCTGGCCAATGCGCCGTTCCTGAAGATCGAGGCGACCAAGTTCACCGAGGTCGGCTACGTGGGCCGCGACGTCGAGTCGATCGTGCGCGACCTGGTCGACGTCGCGCTGAAGATGCACCGCGAGGCCGAGATCGAACGCGTTCGACCGCGCGCGCTCGACGCCGCCGAGGAACGCATCCTCGATGCGCTGCTGCCACCGGCGCGCCCGGCGCCCGGCGCCGACCGCGAGCGCGATTCGGCGGCGCGCCAGGTGTTCCGCAAGAAGCTGCGCGAGGGCGAGCTCGACGAGCGCGAGATCGAGATCGAGGTCGCGGCGGTGCCGGTCGGCGTCGAGATCATGGCGCCGCCGGGCATGGAGGAGATGACGAACCAGCTCCAGGGCATGTTCCAGAAGCTGTCGGCCGGACGCAGCAAGACGCGCCGCCTGAGCGTGCGCGCGGCGCTGAAGATGGTGGAGGACGAGGAGGCAGCCAGGCTGGTCAACGAGGACGAACTGAAGCGTCGCGCGCTCGAATCCGCCGAGCAGAGCGGCATCGTGTTCATCGACGAACTCGACAAGATCGCCCGCCGCTCCGAGCACCAGGGGGCCGACGTCTCGCGCGAGGGCGTACAGCGCGACCTGCTCCCGCTGATCGAAGGCTGCACGGTCAGCACGCGCCACGGCATGGTGCGCACCGACCACGTGCTGTTCATCGCCTCCGGTGCCTTCCACCTCGCCAAGCCCTCGGACCTGATCCCGGAACTGCAGGGCCGGCTCCCGATCCGCGTCGAGCTCGGCGCGCTGGGGCCGGACGATTTCGAGCGCATCCTCACCGAGCCGCACGCCTCGCTGACCGAACAGTACCGGGCGCTGCTCGCCACCGAGAACCTGCAGGTCGAGTTCACGCCCGACGGCATCCGGCGCATCGCGGAGATTGCGTGGGAAGTCAACGAGCGCACCGAGAACATCGGGGCGCGCCGGCTGCACACGGTGCTCGAGCGCCTGCTCGAGGAAGCCTCGTTCAGCGCTGCCGACCGGGGCGCGGCCGCTGCCGGCGAGCGGCTGGTGATCGATGCGGCGTACGTCGATGCGCAGCTGGGTGAACTGGCCCGCGATGAGGATTTGAGCCGCTTTATCCTGTAAGCTAGCCGCCCCGCTTGCAGGCCGAACCAGGACACCGGCATGAACGCCCAGACCAAGGTCCCCGTCACCGTGCGCCTGCACCGTGCCTCGCGCACGCTCGAGCTCGGCTACGGCGGCGACGAGACCTACAGCCTGAGCTGCGAGTTCCTGCGCGTGAATTCGCCGTCGGCGGAAGTGCGCGGACACGGCCCGGGCCAGGAAACGCTGCAGAGCGGCAAGCGCCTGGTGACCATCGAACGCATCGAGACGGTCGGCAACTACGCGCTGCAGTTCCATTTCTCGGATGGCCACGACAGCGGCATCTTCTCGTGGGACTACCTGTACGGCCTGTGCCGTGACCAGCAGCGCCTGTGGGCCGACTACCTCGCGCGACTGCAACTCGCCGGCGCCTCGCGCGAACCCACCGGGCCGGTGCTCATCGCCCGCCAATAGGCCGGTTCGTCCACGGAGACCATCATGAGCGAGCGATCCACCACGCATTTCGGCTACCGCCAGGTGCCCGAGGACGAAAAGGCGCGCCTGGTGGGCGGCGTGTTCGACTCGGTCGCGACGCGCTACGACCTGATGAACGACCTCATGTCCGGGGGCATCCACCGGATCTGGAAGCGCGTCACGATCGAACTGAGCGGCGTGCGCGAGGGCCAGCGCGTGCTGGACGTCGCCGGCGGCACCGGGGATCTCAGCGCGCGCTTCGCGCAGATCGTCGGCAACGCCGGCCGCGTGGTGCTCTCGGACATCAACGAGTCGATGCTGCGCGTGGGCCGGGACAAGCTGATCGACTCCGGCGCGGTCGCGAACCTGGAGTTCGTGCTCGCGGACGCCGAGCAACTGCCGTTCGCCGACCGCAGCTTCGACTGCATCACCATCGCCTTCGGCCTGCGCAACGTCACGCACAAGGAGCGTGCGCTGGAGTCGATGCTGCGCGTGCTGCGCCCCGGCGGGCGGCTGCTGGTGCTGGAGTTCTCGAAGCCGACCAGCGATCTGCTCGGCAAGCTCTACGACGCGTACTCCTTCGGCGTGCTGCCGCGGCTCGGCAAGCTGGTAGCCGGCGACGCCGACAGCTACCGCTACCTCGCCGAATCGATCCGCATGCACCCCGACCAGGAGGCGCTGCGCGACATGATGGAAGACGCCGGCTTCGAGCGTTGCGACTACCACAACATGACCGGCGGCATCGTCGCGATCCACCGCGGCTTCAGGGCTGGCGCGTGAGCGTGTCCACGCTGAACGTGGCCGCGCTGGCCGCGCTCGAGCGGGCGCTGAACGCCGCGCTGGCGCTCGCGCCGGCGACGCGCGAGGAACTCGGGAAACTGCGTGGCAAGGTCTTCGGCATCCGCGCCAGCGTGCCGGCGGTGGGCGTGTACGTCGCGCCCGACGCCGCCGGCGTGCGGCTGCTCACCCACCACGAAGGCGTCACCACCTGCACCGTCAGCGGCGCCGGTTCGGATTTCGTCGCACTGCTCGGCGCCGGCGACAAGGCCGGCGCGCTGGTGAACGGCAATCTGCGCATCGAGGGCGACAGCAGCGCGCTGATCGCGCTCGCGCGCGTGCTCGCGGACATCGAGATCGACTGGGAGCGCCACCTTGCGCTCGTGATCGGCGACGTGCCGGCGCACCAGATCGGGCGCACGGTGCGCGGTTCGGCGCGCTGGAGCCGCGATGCGCACGCATCGCTGCTGCGCCACGTCACCGAGTTCGTGCACGAGGAGGCGCGCCTCGCGCCCTCACGCATGGAGACCGCCGACTTCGCCGCCGACGTGCAGGCGCTTGCCCGGCGCGCGGCACGCCTCGACAACGCGCTGCGTCGCATCGGCCGGCGCCTCGACGCGCTGTCGGCGCGCGAGCGCGCACCGCGCGGATGAGCCCCGATGTCACGCCTGACCCGACTCGCACGCATCGCCCAGGTCTGCCGCCGCCACCGCCTCGACACCTTCCTGGACAGCGAGCGACTGCCCGACGGCTGGCAGCGCGTGCTGCGCTGGTTGCCGTCGGGCTGGTTGCGCGCGCCGGCGGAACCGCGCGC
>CAUJIL010000116.1 GCA_963204845.1 Pseudomonadota bacterium
CGAGCTGAGCGGCAACCTCGCCGATCGCGTGCTCGCGCTGGAGAACCTGCTGTGGCTGTGGCTCAGCTACCCGGTGGTGAAGTTCTGCCACGAGATGGGGCACGCGTGGGCGGTGCGGCGCGGTGGCGGCGAGGTGCACGAGATGGGACTGATGTTCCTCGTGTTCGCGCCGGTCCCCTACGTGGACGCCAGCGCGTCGGCGGCGTTCCGCGACAAGTGGGCACGCATCGGTGTGGCCGGCGCCGGGATCCTCGTCGAACTGTTCCTCGCGGCGCTGGCGCTGTTCGTGTGGATCGTGGTCGAGCCCGGCGCGACGCGCGCGATCGCGTTCAACGTGATGCTGATCGGCGGCGTGTCCACGATCGCGTTCAACGCGAACCCGCTGCTGCGCTTCGACGGTTACTACATGCTGTCCGATTTTCTGGAAATCCCGAACCTCGCGCAGCGCTCGAACCGTTACCTGGCCTACCTCGTCAAGCGCCACGCGTTCGGCGCCGAGCAGGCACAATCGCCCGGCTACCAGCGTGGCGAGCGGCTCTGGATGCTGTGCTACGCGCCGGTGGCGTGGTGCTACCGGCTGCTCGTGATGCTCGGCATCGCGCTGTTCGTGGCCGGCAAGTACTTCTTCGCCGGCGTCATTCTTGCGTTGTGGTCGGTCGTGATGATGCTGGTGTGGCCGGCCGCGAAGGGGATCACCTTCGTGCTGCGCAACGCCGAGCTCGACCGCCACCGCCGCCGGGCCGTGCTCGCGACCTTCGGCACGCTGGCCGCACTCGCGCTGTTCGCGGCGCTGGTGCCGCTGCCGTACTGGACCAACGCCGAGGGCGTGGTGTGGGTGCCCCCGAATGCCGAGGTGCGGGCCGGCAGCGGCGGTTTCGTCGCCGGCGTGCTCGCGGAGCCCGGTGCCGCGGTCGTGGCCGGTGACGCACTGATGATGCTCGAGGATGCCGATCTGCGCGCCGAGCTCGCGACGCGCCGCGCGCGCGTGGACCAGCTCGGCGTGCGCTATGCGCTGCAGCGCTTCGACGACCGCCTGCAGTCCGAGATCACGCGCCAGGAGCTCGAGGCCGAGCGGGCCGGGCTCGCGTATGTGGAGCAGCGTGCCGCGGACCTCGTCGCACATGCCGGACGCGACGGTTTCTGGGTACTGCCGGACGCGCGCGACCTGCCGGGGCGCCATTTCGCGCAGGGCGAGCTGCTGGGTTACGTGCTGTCGGGCGCGCTCGATGCGGTGCGCGTCGTGGTGCGCCAGGAAGACGTCGATCAGGTGCGCCAGAACACGCGCCGCGTGCGCGTGCGCCTGATCGACCGGCCGCGCGAGCGCTTCGAGGCCAGCATCGCGCGCGAGGTGCCCGGCGGGTCGGACGAGTTGCCCGCGAAATCGATGACGGTCGACGGCGGCGGTCTGTTCGCGACCGATCCGCGCGACCCTTCGGGAGTGAAGACACTGGCGCGCACCTTCCAGTTCGACCTGCAGCTCGCCAGCGCGCACGAGGACCTGCGCTTCGGCACGCGCGCGCACGTGCGCTTCGAGCACGCGCCCGCGCCGCTCGCGGTGCAGCTGTGGCGCAGCCTGCGCCAGCTGCTGCTCAGCCGGCTGGGGGTCTGAGCCATGCGTCGGCTGCTGCGCGAATGGTCGGTGGCCGAATGGGCGGTGGGGCTCTACCCGGAGCGCGCCGACCGCCACCCGCACGCCGTGGACCGCCTGCTCGCGCACGGGGCGGGCCGCATCGCGTTGTGGAGTTCGCCGCTGGCGCGCTGGCGATTGCGCCGCTTCGCCACGCGCGTGCTCGCGCACGCACCTGGACTCGAGGCGCTCGACGAGGACGCGTTGCGCGAGCGCGCCCGCGCGCTGTCGGCGCGGCTCGCGCGCCACGGGCTGCCGGCGGAGCTGGTCGCCGAGGCCTTCGCGCTGGTGCGCGAGGTGAGCGGACGGCGGCTCGGCATGCGCCACTTCCCGGTGCAGCTGATGGGCGGCTACGCCTTGCTGCGCGGACACGTGGCCGAGATGGCGACCGGCGAGGGCAAGAGCCTCACCGGCGTGCTGCCGGCGGTGACGGTGGCGCTGGCCGGGGTGCCGGTGCACGTGATCACGGTCAACGAGTACCTGGCGCGGCGCGACGCCGCGGAGATGGCGCCGGTGTTCGAGTTCTTCGGCCTGTCGGTGGGCTGGATCGAACCGGACCAGGACGCACCGGCACGCCGCGCGATGTACGCGCGCGACGTGACCTACTGCGTGAACAAGGACCTCGTGTTCGATTACCTGAAGGACGGGCTCGCCGCCGGCAGCACCGACAACGTGCGCCAGCTCGCGCTGCGTCGTGTCCTCGACGGCCGCGCCGGCGCCGACCGGCTGCTGCTGCGCGGGCTGTGCTACGCGGTGGTCGACGAGGCCGACAGCATCTTCGTCGACGAGGCGCGCACGCCGCTGATCATCTCGGCCGAGCAGCAGGGCGACGACGGTGACCACGACTACGGGTTCGCGCTCGCGGTGGCGCGCGAGCTGCCGGCCGAGGCGTATCGCATCCATGCCGCCGAGTGCAGTGCGCGCCTCACGGCGGCGGGCCGCGCGGCGGTCGAACATGCCGCCGCCGCGCGCGGCGGCGTGTGGCGCTTTCGCCGTGCGCGCGAGCAGATGGTCGAGCAGGCGCTCGCGGCGCTGCATCTGTACCAGCGCGACACGCAGTACATCGTCGTCGACGAGGCGGTGCAGATCGTCGACGAATCGACCGGTCGCACCATGCCCGATCGCACCTGGGAGCACGGTCTGCACCAGCTGATCGAGGTCAAGGAGGGGCTGGAGCCGAGCCGTCGCCGCGAGACGATTGCGCGCGTGACCTACCAGCGTTTCTTCTGCCGTTACCTGTGGCTGGCCGGGATGACCGGAACGGGCGCCGAGATCGCACCCGAGATCCGTGCCGTCTATGGTGTCGGCACGATCCGCATCCCGACCAACCGCGCGCTGCAACGCCGCCATCTCGGCGAGCGCGTGTTCCTGCAGGCGACGGTGCGCTGGCGCGCGGTGGTCGAAAGCGTACGCGCCAAGCGCGCGGCGGGACGGGCGGTGCTGGTCGGCACGCGCTCGGTGGAAGCGTCCGAGCACCTGGCGGCATTGCTCGCGGCCGAAGGCATCGCGTGCGCGCTGCTCAACGCGCGCAACGACGCCGAGGAGGCCGCGATCGTCGCGCAGGCGGGGCGGCCCGGACAGGTCACCGTGGCGACCAACATGGCCGGTCGTGGCACCGACATCAAGCTGCAGCCGCAGCTGCGCGAGGCCGGCGGACTGCACGTGATCCTGACCGAATTCCACGAGTCGCGGCGCATCGACCGGCAGTTGTTCGGGCGTGCCGGACGCCAGGGGGATCCGGGCAGCTGCGAGAGCCTGGTCGCGCTCGAGGACG
>CAUJIL010000117.1 GCA_963204845.1 Pseudomonadota bacterium
GGCGCGCTGGTGGGCTCGCTGCTGACGCTGGTGGTCACGCTGGCGCTGTCGTTCCCGCTCGGCGTCGCGGCCGCGGTCTACCTCGAGGAATTCGCCGAACGCAACCGCTGGACCGACCTCATCGAGGTCAACATCAACAACCTCGCCGCGGTGCCCTCGATCATCTTCGGCCTGCTCGGGCTGGCGGTGTTCATCGCGCTGTTCGGCATGCCGCGCTCGGCGCCGCTGGTCGGCGGCCTGGTGCTCACGCTGGTCACCTTCCCGACCATCATCATCGCGAGCCGGGCGGCGATCCGCGCGGTGCCGCCGTCGCTGCGCGAGGCCGCGCTCGGGCTCGGAGCCTCGCAGGTGCAGGTCGTGCTGCACCACGTGTTGCCGAATGCGCTGCCGGGCATGCTCACCGGCGCGATCATCGGCATGGCGCGCGCGCTCGGGGAGACGGCGCCGCTGCTGATGATCGGCATGGTCGCGTTCATCGTCGACGTCCCGGGTGGGCTCACCGATTCGGCAACCGTGCTGCCGGTGCAGATCTACCTGTGGGCCGACAGTCCGGAGCGCGGCTTCACGGCACTGACCTCGGCCGCGATCATGGTGCTGCTGGGTTTCCTGGTGTTGATGAACGCGCTGGCGGTGTTGCTGCGCAACCGCTTCGAGAAGCGCTGGTGAGCGGCGCGGGCGAAGGACGTACAGTGAGAGGGAATGCGTGATGGAGCAGGGACTCAACGCGGCCAGCGCCGGCCCGACGGTCGGCGAACCGTTCGTCGAGGACGCGAAGATGCGCCTGCGCGACGTCGACGTGTTCTACGGCGACAACCAGGCGATCCACGGCGTCGGCATCGACATCGGGCGCAACCAGATCGTCGCGATGATCGGCCCCTCGGGTTGCGGCAAGTC
This sequence comes from Pseudomonadota bacterium, assembly GCA_963204845.1. Lineage (GTDB taxonomy): Bacteria > Pseudomonadota > Gammaproteobacteria > Pseudomonadales > UBA5518 > UBA5518. The sequence continues at coordinate 895 of CAUJIL010000117.1, forward strand.
GACCTTCCTGCGCTGCCTGAACCGCATGAACGACACCATCGAGGGCTGCCGCGTCAGCGGACGGCTCGAGCTCGACGGCGAGGACATCTACGACCCCGCGCTCGACGTGGTGCAGTTGCGCGCGCGCGTCGGGATGGTCTTCCAGAAGCCTAACCCGTTCCCGAAGTCGATCTACGAGAACGTCGCCTACGGCCCGCGTATCCACGGGCTCGCGACGCGGCGCAGCGAGCTCGACGAGATCGTCGAGAGGAGCCTGCGCCGCGCCGGGTTGTGGGGCGAGGTCAAGGACCGGCTCGACCAGCCCGGCACCGGGCTGTCGGGCGGCCAGCAGCAGCGGCTGTGCATCGCGCGCACCATCGCGATCGACCCCGAGGTGATCCTGATGGACGAGCCGTGCTCGGCGCTCGACCCGATCGCGACCGCGCGCATCGAGGAGCTGATGGCGGAGCTGCGCGAGAACTTCACGATCGCGATCGTGACCCACTCGATGCAGCAGGCGGCGCGCGTCTCGCAGCGCACCGCGTATTTCCACCTGGGACGGCTGATCGAGATCGGCAGCACCGACCAGATCTTCACCACGCCGCAGCACACGCTGACGGAGAGCTACATAACAGGCCGTTTCGGCTGAAACCGCGCGCAGCAGAGGTAACCACGCCATGCATCCGGAGCAACACATCTCGCACCAGTTCGACACCGAGCTCGAGGCGATCAAGAGTCACGTGCTCGCGATGGGCGGGCTGGTGGAGAAGCAGATCGAGGACGCGCTGACCGCGATCATCGACGCCGACAGCGAACTGGCCGGGGAGATCATCGCGCGCGAGAAGCAGATCAACGGCATGGAGATGTCGGTCGACGAGGAGGCCACGCGGATCCTGGTCAAGCGCCAGCCCGCGGCCTCCGACCTGCGCATGGTGCTCGCCGTCACCAAGGCCGTGCGCGATCTGGAGCGCATCGGCGACGAGTCGAAGAAGATCGCCAAGCTCGCGCTGTCGCTCACCGAGGAAGGTCCCGCCCCGCGCGGCTATTTCGAGCTGCGGCACATCGGCGCCGCGGTGCGCGAGATGCTGCACGACGCGCTGGACGCCTTCGCGCGCCTCGACGTGCAGTCCGCGCTCGAGGTGGTGCGGCGCGACAAGACGGTCGACCGCGAGTACCGCTCGGCGACACGCGAGCTGGTGACCTACATGATGGAGGACCCGCGCACGATCTCGCGCGTGATGAACATCATGTGGGCGCTGCGCGCGCTCGAGCGCATCGGAGACCACTCGCGCAACGTCGCCGAGTACGTGTTCTACCTGGTCAAGGGCAAGGACCTGCGCCACACCGGACTCGACGACCTCGAGTCCGCGGTGAAGAGCTGGAGCTGAACGGCGCGCTCCGGCACGCCCCGAAGGGCGCGCCGGAGCGGTGCTGCGGATCAGGAGCGCCGGTCGATCGGCACGTAGTCGCGAGGCGTGTAACCGGTGTAGAGCTGGCGCGGACGCCCGATCTTGTAGCTCGCGCTGATCATCTCGTGCCAGTGCGCGATCCAGCCGATCGTGCGCCCGGTCGCGAAGATCACCGTGAACATGTTGGTCGGGATGCCGAGCGCGCGCAGGATGATCCCCGAATAGAAGTCCACGTTCGGGTAGAGTTTCTTCTGCACGAAGTACTCGTCCTCGGTGGCGATGCGCTCGAGTTTCTGCGCGATGCGGAACAGCGGGTC